>CACXXH010000001.1 GCA_902771595.1 Fibrobacter succinogenes
CAGCCTGCTTCACGGCGCATTCCACACCGCGACCGAGGTTACCGTAACCGAGAATAGCAATCTTTGCCATAACAATATCCTTGTTAAAATTTTTTGCGGGATAAATTATAGAAAAGCCGAAAAAGCCCTGTCAAAAAAGGCATGAAAAAAATTTGCCATATGCCCCTCAGAAACAGGGTGCAAATGGTCTGCAGAAACTATATTTTCCTTGCAATGATTCTCCTTGTCGCCGAAAAACCCTCTGTTGCAAACCAGCACTACCGCCCGATGCTCGAGCGGATCGAGGGAGAGAAGTTCACGCAGGGCGACGGATGCCTTATCGGCAAGAACCACTGCATCACCTGGTGCGTGGGCCACCTGATTACGCTCGCGCCGCTCGACGCCTACCCCGGTTACGAGGGCGGCTGGAGGCTTTCGAACCTCCCGCTGTTGCCCGAAAAATTCCGCCTCATGGAAATCGAGAGCACCAAGAAGCAACTGAACGTTGTGCGCCAGATGATGGAACAAGCCGACGTGCTCGTGAACGGCGCGGACGCCGGCCGCGAAGGAAACCTGATCTTTGACCTGGTACTCGACTTCACGCCATCGTTCAAGCAGAAGACCATCAAGCGCCTCTGGGTGAACAGCTACGTGGCAAAGGACCTGGACAAGGCGTGGAAAAACCTGGAAGACGCTACGCAGCGCGTGAACCTGAGCTATGCCGCCCGCCTGCGCCAGCGTGCCGACTGGATGGTGGGGCTGAACGCCACGCGCGCCTACACGCTCACCGCAGGGCGCGGGAAGATGATTTCGGTGGGCCGCGTACAGACGCCGACACTCAACCTGGTCGTGGAACGCGACACTATCGTAGAGCAGTTCAAGGAACTGTTCTACTACAGCGTCGTCGGGACGTGGAAAGGGTTCCAGGCGCAATTGGTCAAGCAAGAAACAGACTCGAAGGATTCGGACAAGAAATCCGAAGGTCTGAAAGTCGCCGTCTTCGAGAAAGAAGCGGAAGCAAACGCGGTCGTGGAGCGCTGCAAGCCGCCCGCACCGGCGACCATCGCGAAAATCGACACGCAGCAGAAGAAGCAGTTCCCGCAAAAGCCCTTCGACCTCACGGAACTGCAGAAAGAAGGCAACAAGCGTTTCAAGTTCAGCGCCCAGCAGGTTTTGGACTGCGCGCAGAACCTCTACGAAAAGAAACTCCTCACCTACCCGCGTACCGACTCGCAGTACCTGCCCGACACCATGAAGCAAGAGGCTTACGCGCTCGCCATGCGCCTTGCGACTCCCGAACAGAAGGGCGTAATGCGCAGCGAAAGCGAGAACTTCGTCTTCATCAACTCGAGCAAGGTGACCGACCACTTCGCCATCATCCCCACGGGAGAAGTCCCGAACGGGCTGCCCGAAATGGAGCAGAAGATTTACGACCTCGCGAAAGAACGCTTTGTGCAGGCATGGCTCAAGCCGTATGTGTGGAGCGAGATGGAAATTATCCTGAACAGCGCAGCAGGCTCACCGACCTTGGATACTTTCCGCCTAAAGCTCAAGCGCAACGAGGATTTGGGATTCCGCGCCATCGTCAAGGAAGAAAAGAAAAAGGCGAGCAAAAAGAAAAAAGGTGAAGGCGACTCCAGCGAGAGTAGCGCCGCGAACGAAGGCGGCGCAGCGAACGACAGCGACGAAATCACGAACATCGTCGAAGCGTTCCCGGAATGGAATGTCGGCGACACGGCTCCGTTCGACAGCGTAGAACTGCAGAAGAAAAAGAAGAGCAAGCCCAAGTACTACACCGAAGCCACGCTGCTTGCAGCGATGAAGACTGCCGGCAAACAAATCGAGAACGAGGAACTCGCCGAAGCCATGAAGGACCGCGGGCTCGGAACGCCAGCCACGCAGGCAGGCATCATCGAGACGCTCAAGAAGCGCGGGTTCATCGAAGCGCAAAAAAACTACCTGGTCAGTACCGCCCGCGGGCGCGAAGTCATCGCCCTGATGGACGAAAAGGTCAAATCGCCCGAGATGACCGGCGAATGGGAATACAAACTCTCGCAAGTGGAAAAAGGCACCCTTTCGCCCGTGGAGTTCCGCGACGGCATCGTCAATTATGTGAAGGAACTCTTCGAGCACCTGCACCAAAAATACGGAAGCCAGTTCGAACGCGAAACCGTTACCGAGGCCATCAATTGCCCCAAATGCGGGCAACCATTTGAAATCGCCCCGTGGGGTTACGTGTGCAAGAACGCCGATTGCGGTTTCAAAATGGGCCACACCATCGCGGGCCGCATGCTGAGCCACGGTGAAATGAAGGAACTGCTCGCGAACAAGGCGCTCGGCCCGATTTCCGGTTTCAAGAGCAAGAAGGGCTCCGAGTTTTCGGCCAAGCTCACGCTCGACAAGGATTTCAATATCAATTTCGAGTTCGAGAGCGACGGCAAGTTCCACGGGCAAAAGACGGATTACAAGTGCCCGCTCTGCGGCGAACTGCTCGAAGAAAACAAGAACGCGATTTTCTGCACGGGCACTACCGAAGGCAGCGACTGCAACTTCACGCTGTTCAAAACCATCGCCGGGCACGTACTCACCGCAGGTGAAATAAAGGAACTTTTCACGAACGGTCGCACCGCACCCATACAAGGTTTCAAGAGCAAGAAGGGTTCCGAATTTGCGGCCGCCCTCAAGTGGGGCGAAGGTGCCGACAAAGGCCGCGCCGTATTCGAATTCCAGCACAGGGACCTCCCCTGCCCCATATGCGGCGGCAGCCTGCGTTTCCGCGGCAGTACTAGCCCGCAAAACAGCCAGCAAAGTTCGGCACAAGGCGGCAAACAAGACGCGTCCGCGGCCTACGTATGCCCGCAATGCAACTACGGCATCCCGCAGGTGTTCTACCAGCGCAAATTCAGCGACGATGAAGTCGAAAAACTGCTAAAAGAAAAAGCGACTCCCGTGCTGGAACCGTTCAAGAAAAACGAAACCACCTTCCGTGCAGCCCTAGAACTGCGGGAAGGCGGCAAAATAGCCTTCAACAAATTAACCGTCGAAGTCATCGAAAGTCCGCGCGGCAATTAATTGTGATGAGTTAACAACGGCAATTAACAGCGGCAACAAACCGCAGCAATCAGCCGAAGATTTTTGCGTACAGCCCGGGCGCGAACTTCTCGACATAGCCCATCACGAGGATGAACACGATTACCGCGGGCAGAATCCACTTGAAATAGAAGCAAAGGACCGGATTCGTGGGGAAATTGAAGCCCTTGCCCAAATTCGCCTCGGCAAGGAAGTTCTTCTGCTTCCAGCCAAAGTTGTGGTTGCAGAAAAGAACGAACACGAGCGCACCCAGCGGCAACAATGTATTGGACACGAGGAAGTCTTCCAGGTCAAGCACGCAGCTGCCCGCACCGAAAGGCTCGAAACCCGAAAGCACGTTGAATCCGAGCGCACACGGGAACGAGAGCAACACGATGGCGACAAAGTTCCAGCGCACCGCACTGCTGCGTTCTACCCCGTGGGCATCAATCCAGTAGGCGATGATGTTTTCGAAAACGGCGACCAGCGTTGAGAGGGCCGCAAACGAAAGGAACAGGAAGAACGCCGCACCGCAAAGACGGCCCGCAGGCATCTGCGCAAACACGTTCGGGAGCGTTGCGAAAATAAGGCCGGGACCGGCGCCGGGTTCGACTCCGAAGGCAAAACAACTCGGGATAATGATGAGCCCAGCAAGGAGCGCCACCGCCGTATCCAAAAGGCAGATATGCGCCGCTTCCTTCGGGAGGCTATGCGTCTTGCCGATGTAGCTTCCGAAAATGGTCATGGAGCCGATGCCGAGG
Organism: Fibrobacter succinogenes; assembly: GCA_902771595.1. GTDB lineage: Bacteria > Fibrobacterota > Fibrobacteria > Fibrobacterales > Fibrobacteraceae > Fibrobacter > Fibrobacter succinogenes_C. The sequence goes on from CACXXH010000001.1 coordinate 3,810, forward strand.
CTGAGCGTAAAGAACGACTGCCCGAGCGCCGCAAACAGCACCTTCCCAATTCCCGCTTCCTTCAGTTTCGCGAAGTCGGGCTTGAGGTAGAATTCCAGGCCATCGCCCGCACCCGGGAGCGTAAGCACGCGCACCGCGAGCAGGAGCATGATGAACAGGAGTGCGACCATCATAATCTTGGTCACCCTTTCCACGCCGCGCTTCACGCCAAGCGCAACAATAGAAAGTCCGAGGAACACCGCGACGATCATCCAGAAGCAAAGGAGAGGGCCGTTCCCAAGCATGTCGCCAAAGGCGGCACCCACCTGTTCGGGAGTCATTCCCATGAGATCGCCCATGGTGACCATGCGGTAGAAATAATAGAGCATCCAGCCCGTGACCGTCGTGTAGAACATCATGAGCAGGTAGTTGCCCGCAATCATCGGGATGCCCGCAAAATGCCACTTGTGGCCCGGCTTCTCGAGAACATTGAAGGCCCTGCCCACGCCACGCCGCGAAGCGCGACCCACGGTAAATTCCATTACCAGAATCGGGAAGCCGAACACCAGCAGGAACAGCAGATAAATCAAGATGAACGCGGCACCGCCGTACTGACCCGTGATAAACGGGAATCGCCAAACATTGCCAAGTCCGATGGCACAACCCGCCGCGACCAGGATGAATCCTAGGCGCGAACCGAATCCTTCGCGTTTTTCATCCATTACGAGTTCCCGTCAAGATAAGCGTATTCTCCGTACAGGCCATTCACCGGATAATAGACACGGCTGCCGTCTTCAGCAATCACGATGGCAAGGCCCTGAGCAAAGCCGCACCACTTTTTGAGGCTTTCGTAAGCCTTGAAGTCCACGGCCAGTTTGGTGCAGTAGGCTGTCAGAGGCGCCACCACCATGTCATGCGAAATCATGATACCGATACGGTACTCCGGCGGGAAGGCCGGAAGAATGTGCTGCGTCAACAAGGCAACGCTCGCTTCCGTAAGGTCATTGAACGCATCCGTATATTCACCCTTGTACATCCAGCTGGCAAACACCTTGAGCTGGTTCGTTCCAAAGTCCTCTTCAGCATGGAGCGCAAGCAGCGAATCGTTCTTCACATATCCGCCTCCCGCAAGCTTGGGCACGATGGTGCTTACGAACTGCGTCGTGTCGCCCCCGCGGCCCCCATAGATGAACAATGCCGTTTGGCGGGTACGCACAAAATCAGAGTGCGCATAGAAAATCGGCTCCATCATATTAACCGTAGCGATAGCCGCACCAAGGGATGCGCTCTGGTCCTTGCCCGTATCATGGAGTTGGGTTTCACGACCGGTACCGCTACCGCGACGCGCATGACGCAACACAAAAATCACGCGATCGGTGGGCTTGAGACTTGCCAGCAAGTCGACTACGGGGATAAGTTCCCCATTTGCAGAACTAGCCTCGACAAAGGCGGCATCCTTCGCAATTTCTTCTTCAAGAGTGCCGGCCTGGTAACCATCATTCGAGGCAGAGGAACCCGGAATCGTAACACTGCTTGTGGGCTGGATTGCGCCTGACGAAGACGACACCTCGGGTCCCACCTGCGACGCGGGAACAGTCGAAGATGTCGGAACTGTAGAACTCAAGCTCGGGTTATCAGCACTTGATTCAGGAGTTATCGGCGACAAACTGTTCGAATTTCCATTGTCACAGGCTGAAAAGAAAATGGCGGCTGCTATAGCAAAGCCGGGAATAATTCTCTGGAACGATTTTTTCATAATGTTATATCCGTGGTTTTTCTTTAAAATATAAAAGTTTTTTATATTTGTGCCGCAATCGAAATATCAAAAAGGCAAAAATGAGCGAAAACTATAAATACGGATTCGTGACGGATATCGAAAACGTGGCTTTTGAAAAGGGCCTTAACGAAGATATCATCCGCAGGGCGTCCAAGCTTCGCGGCGAACCGCAATTTATGCTCGATTTTCGCCTGAAGGCTTACGAGAAGCTCAAGACCATGGAGCAGCCGAACTGGGGCGAACTGAGTTTTGCACCGGTCGACCTGCAGGACATCGTCTACTACTCCGCCCCGAAGACCAAGAAGAGCCACGAAAAGATTGAAGACGTGGACCCGGAACTCTTGGCCACCTTCGAAAAGCTCGGCATCCCGCTCGACGAACAGAAGCGCCTTGCCAACGTGGCCGTGGACGCCGTCTTTGACTCGGTGAGCATCTATACGAGCCACAAGAAGAAGCTCATGGAGATGGGCATCCTGTTCTGCTCCATCAGCGACGCCATCAAGGAATACCCCGAACTCATCGAGGAATACCTGGGATCGGTGGTCCCGTCCGGCGACAACTATTTTGCGGCACTCAACAGTGCGGTCTTCGGCGACGGAAGTTTCGTGTACATTCCGCCCGGAGTCAAGTGCCCGATGGACCTTTCCACCTACTTCCGCATCAACAACAAAGAAGCAGGCCAGTTCGAGCGCACCCTGATTATCGCCGACGAAGGCGCCAGCGTGAGCTACATGGAAGGCTGCACCGCACCGGAATTCAGCAGCAAGCAGCTGCACAGCGCCATCGTGGAACTGGTGGCAAAAGACAATGCCAGCATCAAGTACTCCACCGTGCAGAACTGGTACGCAGGCGACCGCGAAACGGGAGCCGGCGGCGTGTACAACTTCGTGACCAAGCGCGGCAAGTGCGCGGGCAAGAACAGCCGCATCAGCTGGACGCAGGTCGAGACGGGCTCCGCCATCACGTGGAAGTACCCGAGCTGCGTGTTGCTGGGCGACAATTCCGTCGGAGAATTTTACAGCGTGGCCCTCACGAACGGGCACATGCAGGCCGATACCGGCACCAAGATGATCCACATCGGCAAGAACACCAAGAGCACGATTATCTCCAAGGGTATCAGCGCGGACTACAGCAGCAACGCCTACCGCGGCGAAGTGAGCATCCGCAAGTCGGCCACGGGAGCCCGCAACTACACGCAGTGCGACAGCATGCTCGTAGGCGACAAGAGCGCGGCTCATACCTTCCCGTACATTACGGTTGCAAATGCGAACTCCACCACCGAGCACGAAGCGACCACCAGCCGAATCAGCGAAGACCAGCTTTTCTACTTCGAAAGCCGCGGAATCAAGCGCGAAGACGCCATCCAGGCGATGGTCGGTGGATTCTGCAAGGACGTGTTCAAGGAACTGCCCGGCGAATTCGCAACCGAAGCAAGGCAATTGCTGACGCTCAAGCTCGAACACAGTGTCGGGTAAAAGAGAGACGCGGACAAGAACCGCGTCATTATTGTATCTTTCAAGCATGAACGTCGAGGAATTAAACAGTTTATTCGAAGCGCAAGGCAAAAAACGCTGGACAATCGCAAACACGACCGCAGCCGAACGCATCGCAAAGTTGCAAAAAATCCGCAAGGCAATCGTCGCACGCCAACAGGAATTCTACGACGCCGTCTGGGCTGACTTCCACAAATCCAAGATGGAAGCCTGGCTGAGCGAAATATTCCCGACCCTCGAAGAAATCGACTACGCCATAAACAACCTTCCAGAATGGATGGAAGACAAGTCCGCCAGTTGGACGTTCTACTTTCCGACGAACAAATGCTGTAGCCATTTCGAGCCGATGGGCCGCGTTCTCATCATGTCGCCCTGGAACTACCCGCTCCTGCTATCTATCTCGCCCATCGTCGCGGCGATCGCAGCCGGAAACGTAGTCATCGCGAAGCCGAGCAACAAGACCCCTCACGTGGGAGCTTTCCTGAATTCGCTTTTCGAAAGCATCTTCGAAGAAGACGAACTCGCCGTCATCCTCGGTACAGGCGTCACCCTCGGAGAAGAGCTACTGGCTCTGCCTTTCGACCACATGTTCTTCACCGGCAGCCCGAAAATCGGGGCCCACGTTGCCGAAAGCGCCGCCAAGGTCCATGCGGGCGTCACGCTGGAACTGGGCGGCAAATCGCCCGCAATCATACTGAACAAAGTAAACATCAAGGATGCTGCTCAAAAATTGGCCTGGGGTAAATGCCTGAATGCAGGCCAAACATGCGTCGCACCGGACTACGCACTCTGCCCGCGTGACCTCGTGAACGAACTCGCAAACGGAATCGCAGACAACATAAAGAGGATGTACGGAGAATCCGAAGAGGAGCGCAAGTCGTGTGAATATTTCGTACACACCATCCGGAGTGAAGCGGTCCGGCACCACAAGGTTATCGTAGAAGACGCCCTTGCCAACGGCGCCACCGCAATCATAGGCGGGACATTCACAGAGAGCGACATAGAAGCCCGCTACACGCCCGCAACCGTACTTACCGGCGTCAAGCCCGACATGCTCATCATGCAGTCCGAAATCTTCGGGCCCATCCTCCCGATTATCGCATACGATTCCCTGGACGAAGCGATTGCGTTTATCCAAAGCAGACCCAAGCCGCTCGCCCTCTACATTTTCGGGAAAGACAAACCAACCATAAACCGCGTCATGTCGAACACTTCATCGGGTTCTACATGCGTGAACCACTGCATCCTGCAAATCGAGAACCTCTCCGTTCCCTTCGGCGGGGTCGGCATGAGCGGCTCCGGAAATTATCACGGGTACTACGGTTTCAAGACGTTCAGCCACGAAAGGAACGTGATGGAACAAGGCTCCTTCGACACGATGCGATTCTTCTACCCGCCCTACCACAAGGCAAGCGACAAGAGCCTCCGAGCGAGACTCCAGCGACTTGCGAAAAAAATTTTGGGATAACAGGGCTCCACGCGCAGACCAGGCTACCGCCGTATCTGCACTAAGGATTCACGTACAGTTTCTTCATCTCGTCGGTGATGGCCATCGGGCGGCCGCGCTGCAAATCCACGAGCACCCACTGCGTCTCGGATTCAAAAATCACCTTGCCGTCGGATACGCGTTCGAATCGGCATTTACGAATGCAGGCAACACGCCCATAGGCAGCGACCCACGTGGTTCCACGGATTTCATCGTCCAAAAAAGCCTGGTTCTTGTACTCGATGTGCTGCACATGAATCATCCAGCCGGCGCCGAGGTTCCTCATAAGCGCCGTCCCGCCTACGGAATCGGAATGCGCAATCGCAATGTCCTGTATCCACTTGACCGACCACACGTTGTTGAAGTGGTGGTTGTCGTCAATCATCTCGGGTGTCACCTTGAACACCTGCGTAAACTGCATCGGGTTAACCGTTTCTTCCATTGCAAGAGCCATATTATCCTCCAGTAGGCACAATCTAGAAAAGTTTCGAGATTCACTTGTCTTTTTCGAAGTAAACGCCGTTCCTGTTTAGACTATTCATTTAATTCCGCTAGCTTTAACCCGTCACATTTTTTTATATATATATCAAGAACATGATAAAAAAGTGAGAATGTATGGATTGGAACGACTTTACAAGCCTTACCGCAGAAAACATGCAGGCTATTTGGAACTTTAATACAAAGGATCCGTTTTCTATTCTCGGTATCCATCCGCTCGAGACGGACAAGGGAATCAAGACGGTCATCCGCACCTATCAACCGCAGGCATCTTTCGTACGCGGGGAATCCTGCGACGGCGAAGTGGAATTCGATTTCGTGAAGCTCGGTGATACGGGCTTTTTCGAGGCTATCCTCGACATGGACTACGAGCCGTTCTTCTACAACCTCGTCATCCGCCAGAGCGACGGCAACAAGTACAAGATTACCGACCCCTATGCGTTCCAGCCCGTCCTCTCGGAATTCGACAGGCACCTGATTGCCTCGGGCACGCACTACGAGCTCTACCGCAAGTTGGGCGCGAACCTCGTGGAGCACCAGGGTTTCAAGGGCATACAGTTCGCCGTGTGGGCTCCGAACGCAAAATCCGTTTCCGTCGTCGGCAGCTTCAACAGCTGGGACGGACGGCGCCACATGATGCGCATGCTCGGCAGTTCGGGCATCTGGGAAATTTTCATTCCGAACATCGGAGAAGGCGAACTCTACCGCTTCGAAATTCACGGTGCTGACGGAAACCTCCACGTGAAGGTCGACCCGCTCGCAAAACTCAGCGAAGTACGCCCCGCAACCGCATCCATCACTACGCACCTCGATGGCTACGAATGGGGCGACGACCTCTACATGAAGACACATTGGGCCACGAAGGTTTTCGGGTCCCCGATGAACATTTACGAAGTGCACGCCGGTTCCTGGAGGCGCGACCCCTCGAACCCGGACCGCTTCCTCAACTGGGACGAACTTTCCGAAACGCTCATTCCCTACCTCAAGAAGATGGGATACACGCACGTGGAATTCCTCCCGCTCGCAGAGCACCCGCTCGATGAATCCTGGGGCTACCAGGTGACGGGGTACTACTCTCCCACGAGCCGCTACGGCACGCCCGACCAGTTCAGGCACTTCGTGGACCTGTGCCACCAGAACGAAATCGGCGTGATTTTGGACTGGGTGCCGGCGCACTTCCCCAAGGACGCTCATGCGCTCGGCCGCTTTGACGGTACCGCCTGCTACGAGCACGCCGACCCGCGCCAAGGCGAACACCCGCACTGGGGCACCTACATCTTTAACCTCGGCCGCAACGAAGTCAAGAACTTCCTCATCGCGAACGCGATGTACTGGCTCAAGGAATTCCACTGCGACGGCCTGCGCGTCGACGCCGTGGCCTCCATGCTCTACCTCGACTACGGCAAGGGTCCGGGCGAATGGGTCCCGAACAAGGACGGCGGCAACATCAACTACGACACGCTCGAGTTCCTGAAGCACCTGAACAGCATCATGGGCCGACTCACGCCGCATGCCATCCTCATCGCCGAAGAATCCACGAGCTTCCCGAGCATCACGCGCCCGCCGGAGCAGGGCGGCCTCGGTTTCCACTACAAGTGGAACATGGGCTGGATGAACGACTTCCTGAGTTACATCGAACACGAACCCATCCACCGCAAGTACCACCACAACCAGCTCACGTTCAGCATGGTGTATGCGTACAGCGAGAACTTCATCCAGGTGTTCAGCCACGACGAAGTGGTGCATGGCAAGGGCTCGATGCTCGGCAAAATGCCGGGCGACAACTGGCAGAAATTCGCGAACCTGCGCCTCACCTACGCCTTCCAGTACGCGCACCCGGGCAAGAAGCTCAACTTCATGGGCAACGAGTTCGGGCAGTTCCGCGAATGGAACGAGAAGCGTTCGCTCGATTGGCACCTCATCAGCTGGGACAGCCACGGCAAACTCCTGCAGATGATGAAGGTCCTGAACCACCTTTACAAAGAAAACGCACCCTTCTGGGAAATCGACCACTACTACACCGGATTCGAATGGATTTGGTGCGACGACGCCGACAACTCGATTGTTTCGTTTGTTCGTAAAGACGACCACGGGAACCAGATTCTGTGCGTATTCAACTTTACGCCGGTCGTGAGGAACGACTACCGTCTCGGCGCCCCAAGCTACGGCAAGTGGAAAGAAATTTTCAATACCGATTCCGAACTTTACGGCGGCTCCAACGTCGGGAATTTCGGAGAAGTCTGGACAGAGGATATTCCTTGGCAAAACCGCCAGTGGATTTTTGTTCCGCAATACTTTTTGGCACATTCCCGACCCGCATGCTTCTGCCGCGCCCCTCGGCATTTGTTACATTTACTGCACTATGCAGATTACTAACGCTTCTCAACTTACTGGTGTTTTCCCCGCGTTGTTCACCCCGCTCAAGAACGACGACCCCAAGAACCTTCGCAACTCCATCGACTACGAGAAGATGGGCAAGATGATTGACGACGTGATTGCTAACGGCGCAAGTGGCGTGCTCCCTGCCGTGACCACGGGTCAGAGTGCGACGGTTTCTCCGCAGCAACACCTCGATGTCATCAAGTTTACGCTCGACTATGTGGACGGCCGCGTGCCCGTCATTGCCGGTGCCGGTTCCAACTGCACCCGCGAATCTATCGAAATGATCGAGAACGTCCAGAAGATTGCCCCTGTGGCGGTCCTCTGCGTCACAGGCTACTACAACAACCCACCGCAGGAAGGCCTCCTGAAGCACTACCGCACGCTCAGCAGCGAGACGGGCGCCAAGATCGTTATCTACAACGTTCCGGGCCGCACCTCCAGCTACGTGCACCCCGACACCCTCATCGAACTTGCCGAAGACAAGAACATCATCGGTCTCAAGCAGGCAGTGGAGTTCGGCTTTGGCGAGAAGTTCCACGAGGACACGATGCGCGTGATCAAGGAAACGAAGGGCAAGGACTTCGCCGTGATGAGCGGTGAAGACGGCCTGTTCGCAGACCTCCTCGAAATGGGCGGCACGGGCCTCATCAGCGCTTCGGGCAACATTCCCGAGGCCACGAAGACGTTCGTCGACCTCTACAAGGCTTTCCAGGCCGGTGACAAGGACAAGGCGCACAACCTGCAGAAAGACGCCCGCGACTTCATCGACATCACGTTCTGCCGCAAGAACCCGATTCCGCTGGGCACGCTGTTCAACAGCCCGCTGTTCCAGCCGCTCGTGAGCGTGAAGGATACGGCCAACGGTGCAGACGCTGTCGCCCGCATCATGAAGCTCATCGACGAGAAGGCTCCGAGCCTGAAGAAGTATCACGTTTAGTCATTAGTCAATAGTTGCTGGTTGATGTTAGGCGCCTACGGCGCGATCATTGGAACTAACAACCAACGACCATTGACCCCTAAAGTTTAAAATAGGAGATAAAAAAATGGCAAAGAACAAAAAATCCATTATCGACGAAATCTGCGACTACATCAAGAAGCAGAAACTCTCCCCCATTCCCGTTCAGACCCTGAACGAGGAAGCAGAATCGACCCGCTACTTCGGCGGCGACCTCAAGGAATTCATCGCTGCGGCAAAGACGCTCGGCGCAAAGGGAATCTTCGTGGAAGAACTCTACCTCGAAGACGACGAGTTCTACTACGACAGCGGCATGGACGATGACGAATACATGGCGCTCTACGGCAACGAGAATGTCGAATGCCAGTGCGGCGAAGACTGCAAGTGCGGCAAGGGCAAGAAGAAGGCCAAGGACGACGACAGCGATGTCGACGCCGTCTACTTTGAACCCGAAGACCTCGACGGTCTCGACCTCACGCTCCTCAAGCCGCAGATGGCAAAGTTCCTCGACCGCATCGGCGAAGCCTGCGGCGCACGCCTCACGGTTCCGGGTGTCGACCACCTCGAAGTGGAAATCTTCGCTGACTGGTACGACGAATTCGCCGAACTCGTGGACGAAGCTTCCGAAGCTATCGAAATCGACCCGACCGACGCTCTCCGTCAGGCTCAGGCCGTTTACGAAGCTGCGGAGAAGGCTGACAACAGCGTGAAGAAAATCGCTGTCCATCCGCCGAAGAAATCTGCAAAGTCTAAAAGCAAGAAGTAATACTCCGGTATAGACTTTGCTCTCGCAACCACGCCTCGTTAATACGAGGCGTTTATTGCTCACGGAAGACCGCAAAGTCTAAAAGCAAGAAGTAATACTCCGGTCTGACTTCGCTCTCGCAACCGCCCCAGTTCAATAACTGGGGCTTTGTCGTTTATGGAAGGTCTACAAATGCTTTGGATGCCCTTGTCGGGCAGAGCCCGACTGCGGCATGACGATTCTTCAATTAGCGCCAATCAGGCGAACCGCAACTCAGGCATGTCGATTTCATACAAGAAAAGCCCCGCGTTTGCGGGGCCTTTCGTTTGTTCTTAAACTGATCGATTAGAACCAGGGCTTCAGGACAAGCTGAATCTGCCAGGCCTTGGCTTCGCTATCGCCGAACTTATACCCGTACTTTCTCATTGTGTAATCGTGGAAACCACTGTTGAACTTGGTCATCGGGGTCATGTCGAGGATAAAGCGGATTTCAGCATCGGCAAAGAAGTTGCCCATGTGGACCGTCGTACCCATGCCAAAGTTAAGAGCCACGACCATGGAATTCACGTCAAAGAACCTATACACATTTTTGTCGCCATCCTTGCACTCCAAATCCCGTTCAGAAAAACCACTGACTTCGTGGCCATCTTCATCGGAATAGCTGACGGAGGTACCGAGGTTGAATTCGAAGCTAACACCGGCTTGGACGAAGAGGTCCTTTTTCGGATAATAGCGCAGGAACACGGGCACCTTGAGGGCGAACATCATGGCATCCAAAGTCACGTTCGTCCAATAAGTGGAGGGATGATAATCTCCCCATTCATCTTCGTAACCGGATTCAAAACCAAACAAACCGAGGTTCGCGCTATAGACCTTGAACTCGAAAGAGGGTTCGGCTACCACGCCCAAACGGACGCTCGGGACGAGATTGTACGCCACAGCGACACCGATTTCGAAGGCGCCACCAAACAGGTCGTCACCGTAGTTGGTGCACTGCTTGGTACCGGCTGTATCCTTACCGCAGATTTCAGTGGAAGAGAGCATGCTGAAACCAAAGCCCATGTGAAGGCCCACATTGATCGGAGTATCAAAGAAAGAAGGTTCCTTCGGTTCTGCAGGCGCCTGATTGGCATCCATGCTCTTGTACTCTACGTCAGAAGAGCCAAGCTGTTCGCCGGCAGGTTCAGCGGGCTGCTCGTAGGCACCTTCATCGTAAACGGGAGGAGCCGGAGCGGGTTCGGAACTGCCGTAACCTTCATCACCGTAGCCGTCACCATAATCATAATCATCCTGTGCAAACGCCATTGTGCCGACAAGGCTCATCGAGGCGAGAAACATGAACATTTTTTTCATCTGTGTTTTCTCCTTGATTGGTTAAACTTTTTTTAATATAACTTATTTAGCGCTATTTAGAAAAATTTTTCGTAAAATCGGTAATTTCCTTGACCGCTTTTCTCACGAAATCCTTCGTCATCTGGTCCTGCATTTCGCTGCAGGGGCGAAGCGTCACCTCGGTACGCTTGCAAATGGGCTTGTAGGCCCGCGAATCGCCGAAACAGGCCGCAACGATGTCCGCAGTCATGACGCCCACGCGCACATCGGCCTTCTTCTTGATTTCGCCCGTAGCAAAATCGAGAATCTGGATGGTTCCGGTAACGGAGGCCTTCTTCGTGAGCGAATCCGTGATGATTTCCGCATACACGTCGTCGTACTCGTTCACGTTGAAACACCTGCGCTTGCCGCTCGAAAGCGTCTCGCATTCCTGGTGGCTACCGACCTTCACGCGGGCGGAATTGCGTTTTTCCAAGCGGGTACGCTCTACCCCGTCTTCTTCATCGGAGCAGACCACCTTGCCGATGGAACCCGCGATGAGGTATTCGGCGCTCCGAAGCTTGCCCATCATGTTCTCGCCCTCGCTGTTCTGGAAATCGCCCGAGGCAGCGAGCGTCTGCTCTTCAAGAACACGATCGAGGTCGGCGCGGGTCAGGAACTGCAAAAATTCGGAGGCTCCCTTGTCCTTCTGCAGTTCCGCAATCAGGGCCGCATCCATCCGGGCGCTGAAATCGTTGGTGAACTTGTCCACCGCCACGCGGATGGTTCCGCGGTTCTTGCATTCCGCATAGAGCTGTCTGGAATCCTCGTAATCAGCGTGGTACGTGAACGCCTTGCGAAAGTGAATGGCGGCTGCCTGCTGGGCGGCCTTCCCGCGCTCGTTCATCTTCTCGAGACCGGCGGCGTAATGCGAGGCGGCAGCGCTGTCGCGTGCCAGCTGAATCGAAAACGGGTCGACTTCCACGCTCAACTTGATTTGGTCGTTACGGCGGGCTATCAGCTTGAGCTGTTTCGCGTATTCCGCCTTCTGCTCTTCCATGAATACGATCTTTTCCCAGCGCTTCGGGTTCGGGTCATGGCGCTTCTTGAACATCGCAATCGTATCGTTCTTCGCGGCAATCACATCGTCGAAGGTCTTGTTCAAAAATTCGATAGCGGGCTTGTAATCGGGCTCAATCTTCAGGGCCTTGAGAGCCTCCTCAATCGCCTTGTCATCCTTGCCGTCGTTGTAGGCCGCCTGCGCGCGCTTGAACGCATCCACATGCGGGCCTGACGCAGCACACGAAACCAAAACAAATGCGGCTGCGGCGACGGCGGAAAGCCAGATTTTTTTCATTGCGTAAAAACTCCTAACTGCGCTCACTTCAAGAATTCAAAGACGATCTTGCCGTCGATATCCTGCGGGCCTTCGAAGGACTTCTCGTCGAAACCGGGCTTGTCGCCCACCGCCTCGAGAATCGCCATCCCGAGGTCGCTCTTGCTGCCCTTGAACGTCACGGCGTAAGTCACCACGTCCTTCTTGGGCTGGGTCTGCGAATTGATGGAAACGACGGACTTCAAAGCTTTTTCGAACGGAATCTTCTGGCTGCGCGCGGACTTCATCTTGCGAAGTTCCACCGTGAACTGCGAGCCGTTATCCGCCGCATTGATCCAGGCGTCCATGACCTGTTCCGAAAGCTTGCCGGCAGCGACAACCGCCGCCTTGTTGATGCCGCCATTGCGGGCGACTTCCACGGAAGTCGCGACGGTGTGTACCGCATTCGAGAAAGCGGCCACCACCTCGCCCGAATTCACGTCGATGACTTCGACGCCAATCTGGAGCGACGCCTTGATTTTGCCGCCGTTCACCCTCGCATACCTGAGCACGGCGACTTCACCGCGGGCTATAAAATTCACGTTTTCCTTCTCGGCGAACTTGCGCACCGCCGCACGGTCAGACGGGTTCACCGCGGTCTTCGCAAGGCTCGGGGCAATCGCGATCTTGCGCGCCATATCGGTAGCCTTCACGTTGAACTGCAATTTCACAAACTGCTGCTGGAACTTGTCGACAATCTGGTTGTCGGGAACCTTCTTCCAGACGTCTTCGGTAAACGAGCCGACCGTAGTCTCCAACTGCACGGTTTTGTTGTCTGCGGAAACGTCCGATTCCTCATCCGCGACCTCTTCGCTTGCCGAAGTGGATTCGCTCTTCTGATCGACCGAGGTCGTCACGATTCCCTTCTTTTCCCACGTGGTGAGGACGAACGCGATAGAAGGGCGCGACTTCTGCACGGCATCGTAACCGCTACCTGTAAGATCGTAGGCAAAGCCCGCAGATACCATCGCGAAAAGTGCGAAGAAAGCAACAGAAAGAGCCGTTATCTTTTTCATGCAAGGACCTCTTTAGTTCATTACATTCCTGCCTAAATATAACTTTAAAGGCAGGCATGGTCAACAGGATTCCATAGGGCAAAAATCGCCTAAAAAGCAGAAAACACCGCCTTTCGGCGGTGTTTCCCTAAACACCCTGAAGTCGAGATTAGCGCTGAGTGACGCGGACCTTCTTAATGCCGTTTGCGCTCTTGACCATGTACACGCCAGACTTCTGGAACTTGGCGGCAATGGATTCAGAGAGGGTCTTGCCCGGGAGGAGTTCGACCTTGCCCATGAACTTACCGCTGATGTCGAACACCTGGACGGTGCTTGCGACATTGTTCATGCGGACCACCTGGGCAATGGCATCCGGAATAGAGTCATCCGGCGGAATGACAGCACCCGGCAGGGTGAACTTCACGTAGTCCACATTAGTATTGTCGTTGGCAATCGTAATGCGGAGGGTATGTTCACCCTTGGTGAGGGTGGCCTTGCCCGTAGCGAGTTCGTAGGTATCCCAGTCGCCTTCGACACCCGTGAAAGAGAGCGAAGCGAGAGCCTTGCCGTCGAGAGAGAGTTCGAGCGTACCAGGAGCCGTACCGTTAGAAACGTTGGCTTCGATATCGTATTCGCCATCCTGGGCAACATTAATGGTGTATTCGAGCCATTCGTCCTTGGCCGTGTAACCGATAGCCTTGCCGGTACCGCCACCAACGATATCTACAGAAGCGTAGTCCTTGCCGCGGTATTCATGGTCGCCATCTTCACCCGAGGCCCCCTGCGTTCCGGAGTAGGTAACGCCGTAGTTGCCTTCGTCGAAGTTTTCAGCTTCAACCGTACCCGGGACAGCGATAGCCTTGCCACCGAACGGCTGACGCGGAATTTCCTTTTCCGGCTCAGGCGGCTGGCCGTCTTCGCTCATGTCAAAGTAGGTATAGTTCACAGAACCGGTAGCACCGCCACCAGCTTCGGTCATGAGCATCACTTCGGTCACGTTACCGAACTTGAGCTGGATGCTCTTCTGGCCGCCCTTGGAGCCCGGAAGGCTAGCTGTCTGGCCCTTGAAGAGTTCGTTCCACTTGTCGAAATGGGCCTGGATGCTGATATGGCCGCACTGACGCGGAGACTGGCGGATGCTGAAAATCTGCAAGAAGGTAGACTTTCCGGTCTTGGAGTCTTCATTGTCACGGACGTAAGTATGGATGGTGTAAGTAGCGCCATCAACCGTGATTTCGCCCTGCTTGGGGCCAACATACTGTTCGCTCGGCTTGCTGAACCAGTCGTCCACGATGTAGTATTCGACCTGCGGATTCACCGTCCAGCCATAGATACCGATGTAGCCGTACTGGGCGTTACCGGTCTTGGTGTACTTGTAATCGGCAGTGTACTGCATGCCAACGACACTCTTACCCGGGCCATTGTCGCCGTAGCGGAAACCCACGCGGGCCAGATAGTCGTTGTTGTTGTTCCACTGTGCTTCGAAAGTACCGTTGTCGTAGTACTTCATGGAGTTTGATCCGCCCGCGGACCACTGTTCATAACCCCAGCTTGTTCCGCTGATGGAACCCGTAGAGTTGCCGTTCACGCTGTGGGCATTGCCACGAGCCTTGGGCATTTCGTCATTACAGGCATCGACTGCGTAGACAGAGGTAACGAGACCGAAAGCCAAAAGGGCTCCAGCCTTAAAAAGATTTGTTTTAAACATAAATATGCTCCTGGATAAAATCTGCCCTGAAAATACTTTTCACCACCCCAAACAGGCTAATTTCCCCATTTTTTGTGTTGTTGCAAAAAACAACACCGCAAAACCGTTCCTTTTCAGGCAAATTAGTAATCCGCCATTTTTGCGCAAAAAACGCAATTTTTTTGCGATTTTTGAACAGAATCGCCAAAACCCAAAATTTTGTTTAAATATTTTTACATTTCTGTATTAAAAAGCATCCCGACCGAGCTTTTACATCCCCCGGCGCGGACAATAAAAAACACCCCGGCTTGAACCGGAGTGTTCCCTTAAGGAATCAAAAATTCCGTATTAGCGCACCGAGACGCGATGCATCGTGCTGCCCTGCTTCAGGAGGTAGACTCCAGAATTCTGGAAGCGAGCCTTCAGGACGTCGTTCACAGACATGCACGGATCAAACTCGACTGAACCGAGATGGCGGCCCTGCATATCGAACACCTGGAAGGTGCCGGTAGAGGCGTCCAGACGAACATCAGCCGGGAGAGCGATGGTCGAACTGCTGGAACGCGGAATCGTGGCGCTGGACTTCGGGGTCACAGAAGAACTGGACTTGGCAACAGAAGAGCTGGACGGCGGAACTTCGGCAACCGGCATCGGATGTGCCTTGTCGAACATCTTGAAGTAGGTGACATCGAACGAACCCGTTCCACCACCCGCTTCTACGAGTACCTTGGCTTCGTACATCTTGCCCATCCTCATGCCGATAGATTCCCACTTCTTGAAGTGAGCCGTGATGTCGATATGGCCACACTGACGGGCACTCTTACGCACGCTGAAGTACTGCGGGAAGGTCTGGTCGCCCTTGATAGAGGGGGCGTTGTAGCGGGTATTCTGGTAAATTTCGTAGGTATCGCCGTCAACCGTGAATTCACCCTTTCTCTGGCCGAGGAGGTTTGCGCCCGGCTTGTTGAACCAGTCGTCCACGATGTAGTATTCTACGAGCGGGTCAACTGTCCAGCCGTAGATACCGATGTAGTTGTAACCGCCTGCGCTGCCCTGGTGGCTCCACTTGTAGTAAGCATCGATGGGACCAACCTGATCGTAAGTCTTGTCCTCGTTGTACTTGAAACCTACGCGGGCAAGGAAATCGTTTGTGCCGCTCCATTTGGCGGTGTAGGTACCGTTGTCGTAGTAGGTCATGGAGTTGTTGCCACCCTGGTACCAGATTTCGTAATGGTAACCAGTGGAGCCGATATTGCCCGTAGAGCTTGAGTTATTGCGGCCATTGTCCGTCTTGCTCTGGCCTTCGTGACCCATCTTGTCCTTACAAGCGTCAATCGTAGCAGAAGCCGTGCCACCGTGAGAAGAACTGGACTTTGCCACAGAAGAACTGGACTTAGGTGCGCTGGAAGAGCTCGTCGGAGAAGACTGTGCATTGTCGGTCATGTTGAAGTAGGTGTAGTCCACGGAACCCGTAGCGTTACCACCCGCTTCGGTCATGAGCATCACTTCGGTCACGTTACCGAACTTGAGCGAAGCAGAAGCACCACCCTTCGAACCGCGGAGCTGCTTGGTCTGGCCGGTGAAGAGTTCGTCCCACTTCTTGAAGTGAGCGGAAATGTCGATATGGCCGCACTGACGCGGAGTCTCGCGGATGCTGAAGAACTGCACGAACGTGGAAGTACCCGACTTGGAGGGTTCGCTCTGGCGGAGGAACGCGTGGATGGTGTACTTGGCACCGTCGACGGTGATTTCGCCGAACTTTTCACCCACATAGTTTTCGCTCGGCTTGCTGTACCAGTCGTCAACGATGTAGTATTCGGTTTCCGGGTTCTTGGTCCAGCCGTACACGCCAATGTACCCGTACTGGGCGTTACCAGTCTTGGAGTACTTGTAATCGACTGCGAAATTCTTGGACTTGTGGCTAATGCCGTTACCATTGTACTGGTAACCCACGCGAGTCAAGTAGTCACCCGAGCCACTCCAGTTAGCCTTGAACGTACCATTGCTATAATACGTCATCGAGGCATTGCCACCCTGATACCACTGTTCGTAGCCCCACGGAGTTCCACTGATGGGACCAACCCTGTTGCCACTCACTTGCGTACCATTGCCAGAATGTCCCATGTTATCATTACAAGCATCTGCCGCGAAGGCAGACGTTGCAAAACCCATCAATACGGTTAGGCCCATTACAGCCAAATAGCTTTTTTTCATAATAACTCCTTATATATCCCGTATTACCAAATTTATATTTAAAAATTATCCGACTATCTATATGATACAACAAAGCGTTGTTGTAAACATCAACGTCAAAAACACGCCAAAAAAGGCGTTTTTTGTAAACTCCCCATATAAAACAACGGGACGGTTCCTATTCGCTCACGGAGAGCAAGCCAAGCTTTCCGTCGACCTTCACCATGTAAATACCAGCGACACCGAACCTCGCGAGGATGGCGCTGCCGATGGTCGAACCCGCAGGTACGAACACCTTACCGAGCACGCGGCCCTGCACGTCAAAAACCAGCAAATTGCGGTCGGACATGCTAACGCGTGCAGTCGCAGACAAGGCCAGCGTCGAGCTGGAGGACTCCGCCACAGAGCTAGAAGACTCGGCGACAGAACTCGATTCCGGAGCCACAGAGCTGGAAGAGCCGGCGACAGAACTCGATTCAGGCCCCGTGGAACTGGAGGAGGTCTCGGCAGGTTTTGTCCCAAACTCAATATAGGCATAGTCGATAGAGCCCTTGGCATTGTCAAAGGCTTCGACCGCGGCCATCACATTGTCCAAATTGCCAAATTTGAGTGCGACGTTCTTGAGGACTCCCTTAGCATTCGGAATGCTATCGGTCTGCCCCGCAAAGAGTTCGTCAAACTTTTTGAAATGGGCCGAAATATCTATATGGCCGCACTCACGCGGAGTTTCGCGAATGCTAAAGATGTGCATATAGTGAGTATATTCCCCAAAAGCCTCCCCTTCTTCGCGCAAAATGGCATGAACCGCGTATTTTGCGCCATCCACCTCAAATTCGCCAAATTTCCGCCCGACAAACGATTCATCAATCGTACCCGTCCAATCGTCAACAATGAAATATTCGTTAAACGGCTGTTTCGTCCAGCCGTGAACACCGACAAAGACCCTTCCGGATACAATATTCTTAGAATACCTGTAATCCAAGGTAAAGTATCTGGTTTTGATGTCCACGCCATTCTTATCGTTAAAGCTGAACCCAAGACGGGCCAAGAAATCCTGGGTATCTTGCCACTCGGCCTTGAAAATTCCGTTTGGATAGAAGGTCATGCTACCGGAAGCACCCGGATCGCCATACCACAACTGGTAATCATACGCAGTTCCGGCACTACCACTCTGAGGATTCGACACGAGGTGTCCCTCCCCCGAAAGGTACGAATTTTCGACTGTACACGCATCGGCCGCATATACGGAAGCGGCTAGCGAAAAAGCAAGAAATGCGCCAAATTTCACCATTTTGCCCTTCATTTTCTACCATTCATTATTTTTAACATACATAATATATAATACCACGCTCACGAAGGGCCATCACAAAAAGAAAATGACGTTGTTCTTTAAAACAACGTCAAAAAACTGCGTTTTCCACAAAAATTACTTCGTTACAGTGAGTGTCTGGACCTTTCCGCCGTACTTCACCATATAGACGCCAGCCTTGCCATACTTGGCGAGAAGGGCGCTATTAACGCTCGTCCCTGCCGGAACAAACACCTGACCCAGCGAATTGCCAAGCACGTCGAAGACCATCATGTTGCGGTCCTGCGTGGCCATGCGGGCAACCATGGGCAAAGCGATGGTCGAACTGGAAGATGCAGGAGGCACCACCGCGCTGGAGGCCGGAGCGACAGAAGAGGAAGACGGAGCAACCGCGCTGGAAGAAGCCACAACAGAACTAGAACTCTTGGGCAGGTCGTTCTGGACATACACCTTGGCGTAGTTAAAATCGATCTTGCCGGAGGCACCCTGCTGTTCGGGGTACTGGCCGGCTTCACCCAGGATCTTGGCTTCGTACAGGGACTTGCCGATGGCAATGCCCTTATTCTTCCAGGCCTTGAAATGTTCCGTAATGCTGATGGTACCGCAGGTACGGGCTTTGCTTCTCAAACTGTAAATCTGGTCGAAAGCCTTGTAACCTTCGATAGTGGCTCTGTTTGCACTCGCCGTGAAGATTTCATATTCGGCACCGTCAATAGTAACCTTGCCCTTCGACGTTCCAAGCCAATTCGGCCTGGAGGCCGGGCCCCAGTTGTCCACGATGTACCATTCAATCAGCGGATTCTGCATCCAGCCGTAAATACCGGCATAGGCATACGAAATCGACTTGTCGTTGGTAAAGGTCTTCATGCTATAGTCGGCAACGAGATTGCCCACCGTGAACGGGTCCTTGCCGCTATTCTGCCCGTAGAAAAGGCCTTCACGGCACAAAAAGTCGTCGGTGTTGGTGAACGTGCAAGAGAACGAGCCATCGGTATAAAAGTCCGTAGTAGCGCTGCCGCTCTTGGTCCACTGTTCATAGTGGTAATCACCGATATTGCCGGTTTCGCCCTTGTCCGAACCTGCGCCTACACTGAAAGACACCGTCTTTTTTGTGCCACTATGGCTGGCATTGCAGAAATCCTGCGCAAAAGCACCAGAAGCAGCGAAAGCCACACAAAGAGCCGAAGCCCCAAGAATCCTTACATTCATTTTTCCCTCCGATTTGTAAGTTTTTTTTACATATATATATTTTATTTTTGACAATTTCAACTTTTTTTACTTTCCCTGCAATCATTTTCAGGACAAAAAAACAAAAAAAAGGCGTTTCCGGAGTGGAAAACGCCTTTTTTTGCGCTATATAATACGCAAGTTATTCTTCGGCAGGAGATTCCGGTGCGGCTTCAGCGGGATCGACCTTCTCGACGGAATCGTCGTCGACTTCCACGCCCTGCACATGGTCGAAGGTTTCCTTCGCCTCGGCGCTATCGTGCTCGATATCCTCGACGCTCGGGAGCGCGGTGGCATCCTGCACCATGTCGCCGTCACGCAGGCTAATCGCCTTCACGCCCTGGGCATTGCGGCCCGTAAGGCGGATGGAATCGGCCTTGATGCGGATGACCTGGCCTTCCTTGCTCGTGATGATCAGGTCGTAATCGTCGGCGACGCTGTCGACAAACACGGCCGGGCCGATCTTGTCGGTAACGTTCAGGTTCTTCACGCCCTTGCTGCCACGCTTGGTAACGCGGTAGGTAGAAGGTTCACTGCGCTTGCCGTAACCCTTCTCGGTAATGGTAAGCACCTTGTTGCCTTCCTTGAGCCACAGGAGCGAAATGACCTCGTCGCCTTCGGCAAGCTTGATACCGCGCACGCCGTGCGTGCCGCGGCCCATCGGGCGGAAGCAGGTAATCGGGAACGTGACGGCCTGGCCATTGCGGGTGGCGAGCATAAGCAGGTCCTTCGCAATCGGGCGGCCTTCCAAATCTTCGGAATCATCGCCTTCCACTTCCGGAGCGTCGGTGGCATCGGCTTCGGCAGAGGTATCGTCACCCGCATTGAGCGAGGCCTTGTATTCCTCTTCGGTCATGCCCACGAGCTGCACCTTCACGAGTTCGTCACCCTCATCGAGGGTAATGGCGTTCACGCCGGCCTTGCGCGGACGGCTGAACAGCGTGAGGTCCATCTTGTTGATGATACCCTTCTTGGTCGCAAACACGAGGCAGAAGTAGCCGCCGAACTTGCGCACGGGCACAATCGCCTGGACCTTTTCGCCTTCGGTGAGGCCGACAAAGTTCACGATCGGGCGGCCCTTGCCGTTGCGCGTGCCTTCGGGCAGGCGGTAGACCTTGGTCCAGTAGGCGCGTCCCTTGTTGGTGAACACCAGCAGGTAGCTGTGCGTGCTCGCGGTAAAGATCTGGTCGACGTCGTCTTCTTCCTTGAGGCCGGCACCGATAATGCCCTTGCCGCCACGGCTCTGGGTCTTGAAGGTGTCAATCGGGAGGCGCTTGATGTAGCCTTCCTTGCTCAAGGTAATCACCTGTTCCTCTTCGGCAATCAGGTCTTCGTAATCGCTGTCATCGACGGATTCGCCGATGGTGGTACGGCGTTCGTCGCCGAACTTGTCCACGATTTCGTCGAGACGCTTGAGGATAATCGCAATGCGGCGTTCGCGCTTGGCGAGGATATCTTCCAAGTCGGCGACAGTCAGCTTGAGTTCGTTGTACTCGGCTTCCAACTTTTCGAGGTTGAGGCCCGTGAGCTGGGAGAGTCGCATGTCGACAATCGCCTGCGACTGGATTTCATCGAGGCTAAAGCGTTCCTGCAAGTTCTGCTTCGCGATTTCGGTCGTCTTGCTCGACTTGATAATCTGAACGACCTCGTCGATGTTCTGGGTCGCGATGCGCAGGCCTTCGATGATGTGGAGGCGAGCCTTCGCCTTCTTCAAGTCAAATTCGGTGGCGCGGGTCACCACATCGAGGCGGTGGTCGATGTAAATCTGCACCAAGTCCTTGAGGGTCAACAACTTCGGCAGGTTATTCACGAGCGCAAGGTTGTAGATGCTGAACGTCGTCTGCAGCTGCGTGTACTTGAACAAATTATTCAGGACAACTTCACCCACGGCATCGCGGCGAAGTTCAATCACGATGCGGATATCCTTCGCCGATTCGTCGCGGATATCGGTGATGCCGTCGACGCGCTTTTCGCGCACGAGTTCCGCAATCTTCTTGCAGAGTTCGGACTTGTTCACCATGTAGGGGATTTCGGTCACGATGATGCGCGGCTTGCCCTTGGAATCGACTTCGATGTCGGTACGGGCACGCACACGGACGCGGCCGTGGCCCGTAAGGTAGGCATCGCGGATGCCCGCACGCCCGCAGATGATGGCGCCCGTCGGGAAGTCCGGGCCCTTCACATACTGCAAAAGTTCTTCACCCGAAATTTCAGGATTTTCGGCCACAGCATGGATGGCAGCGGCAATTTCGCGCAAGTTGTGCGGAGCCATCGAGGTCGCCATACCCACGGCGATACCCGTAGTACCGTTCACCAGCATGTTCGGCAGCGCGGAAGGCAGCACCAGCGGTTCGTCGAGCGTCTCGTCGAAGTTCGGGCCCATGTCGACGGTATCCTTCTCGAGGTCCTCGAGCATCAGGGCGCCCACGTTGTTCATCTTCGCTTCGGTGTAACGCATTGCGGCAGCACCGTCACCGTCGATGTTACCGAAGTTTCCCTGGCCGAACACCAGCGGGTAACGCAGCGAGAAGTCCTGCGCCATGCGGACGAGGGTCTCGTAAACGGCGGAGTCGCCATGCGGGTGGTACTTACCAATCACGTCGCCCACGATACGGGCGCTCTTCACGGTAGACTTGTTGGGAACCACGCCCAACTTGTGCATACTGAACATCACGCGACGATGCACCGGCTTGAAACCGTCGCGCGCATCAGGGAGTGCACGGGCGACAATCACGCTCATGGAATAGCGGAGGTAGCTATCCTGCATGTCCTGTTCGATCAGGCTCTTGAACTGCGATCCTGGTACCAATTCTTCTGACATTATTTTTCCTCTAGTAATGCTTTTATTTCTTTAAAACTTTCTTCGTCCGTCTGGTCGATACGGTGCGGCGTAATGGTCGCATAGCCCTTATCGAGCAGGTAATCGTCACTGTCGGCGGGCTGCTCGTTCCACAGCTTGTCGCCGTCGAGCTGCCACATTTCGCCATCGTGCGCATAATGGTCGGTAAACATCCCTAGCGCCATACGGGTCGCGCGAAATCCCTTGAACGATTCTCCGGCAGATTTCGGGAAATTCACATTCCAGAACACGCCGGCAGGAATCTTTTCGAACAAGCGCTTTTCGACAACCTTTGCGGCAAAATCAATTGCGACCTGGAGCATGCCTTCGCCCGAACCGCGCAGAGAAAGCGCGATTCCAGGAACGCCCCAGAGGGCGGCTTCGCGGGCTCCCGCGACCGTGCCCGAGTAAAGCGACGAGACGCCGGAATTTTCCCCCGCGTTTATGCCCGAAAAACACACGTCGAAAGGCCCCGAACCAAGCCCCGAGGTATCTCCCAATCCATAGGCGGCATAATGCCCAAGGGCAAACTTTGTGCAATCGGCGGGGGTTCCATCTAGAGTGAACGCCTTGTAGCCCTCGGAAGGTACTTCCTGGACGCGCAGTGCGCGACGGACCGTAAAGGCGTGCGAAACCCCGCTCTGTTCCACTTCGGGAGCAAACACGAAAACCTCCCCCAATTGGGAGAGAGCGCCTGCGAGGGCGTGCATTTTTTCGCTTTTTACCCCATCGTCATTCGTAATGAGGATACGCGGTTTCCGTGCATTTTGCATGTGCACAGAAATATAGAAAAACCCTCAAAATTTTAAGTAAAATGAAAGTAATTTTTGCCCTAAAACAGCCAAATTCCGCAATCCGCTTACCGGTCAGTCCACAAATCGAGATGCCGCATGGAAACAGGGGCAAAACATTCCTTTATACGAAATCAACCTTGTCGCTGGCGAAGGACATTTTCGCCAAAACAGCCTTTTTCAAAAAAAATGGCAATATAGTCAAACAAGGCAAAATTCCTTTTCCAAAAAGAAGAGACCTCTTTGCAATACGGCTTTTTTTGTAAATCGAAGACCATATTTCTATATTTAGAATACAATGTACACCGAACCGAAATTTCTCGCCATGAAGGAAACGTCCAAGGCAAAACGCATGGCCGAACTTCTGCGCGTCATCATTTTGCAACTGGGTGATGACGTGCCCCGCGCAAGGCGCGATTACGAGACTTATGCCGGATGGATGAACCTTCCCGAATCGGAACACCTGACCGGAAAAAATCAGGCCCAGATGATAGATCTGTACAAGACATTCCGCATGCGCGCTGGTCTCGGTTTTGAACGCGACGTGTACCTGGAGCAGGAGCCCGGCGACCGCGAAGTCGCCAACGAAAAGCCGATTCCGTTTGCCGTTCTCGTTCACAACCTGCGCAGCGCTTTCAATGTCGGCTCCATCATCAGGAGTACGGACTGTTTCGGGCTCGAGGGAGTCCACCTGAGCGGATACAGCACCGGTCCCGACCACGTGACCGTCAAGAGCGCCGCCCGCGGCTGCCAGGAATGGATTCCCATCAAGCGCTGGGAAAGCCCGTTCGACTGCGTCAAGTGGCATAAGGAAAACGGCTACGAGATTATCGCGCTCGAAACAGGCGAAGACATTCCCGCCATCAACGAAGTTTCCTGGCCCAAAAAAGGGCTCATCATCCTCGGGAACGAGGAATTGGGAATTGCACCCGAACTCATGGCCGAAGCGACCATGAAGGTGACCATCCCCATGGCCGGGCGCAAAGCAAGCATGAACGTCGCCGGAGCATTCGCCATTATGGCTTTCAAGATTCGAAGCGACTATACCCCATAGCGGCATCAACCATGAAAACCCGATACCTCCTATTCTTATTGCTGTGTTTTCTCCTCACTGTCAGCTGTTCCAACAGTGAGCTTTTCGCCTTTGCAGAAAACTCTTCCATTACAGGCGACTTTTCCACTGAATTCTTAAAAATCAATGCCGAAGACAAGACCGTCGAAATCAAGGATATAAAGACGGAGAACGACTCCACCAAAGATAAAGCCATAAAGGTCACTTTCACTTACAACTTCTACATTGAAAAGCACGAAGTCACTTGCAAGGAATACCAACAATTCAAAAAGAACATCTATTGCGAAAACGATTCGCTGCCTGTAACGAACGTTTCCTACATAGACGCAATCCTCTTCGCCAACGAAAAAAGTAAGTCCGAAGGTTACGACACCGCCTATTCCTATACGTCCGTCACATGTAACGAGAACAACTGCACCCAAATTGAAGGACTCTCTTTCCAGCCAAACACCAAAGCGTACCGCCTCCCCACCGAAGCCGAATGGATTTTTGTGGCAAAGAATGGCTGGAACACCAAGAACAGTTGGAACGCAGGCAACGCCAAGTCTACGCCCCACCCCGTATGCAGCAACGGTCAAAACAAGTACGGCATCTGCGACATGGAGGGGAATGTATCCGAATGGGCCAACGACTGGCTCAGTTCTATAATGGACACCTCCCTGACAAACTTTATCGGATCAAACAGCGGAGGCTCTCTCGGAGAACGCGTAATCAAAGGCGGAAACTACAACTCCGCTGCAAAGAACATAAGCCTTCATCTCCGCGGAGACGTCTATACGGTAACGTCTTCCACAACCAGCGACTATCTCGGGTTCAGACTTGCCTTCGGGAAAATCCCCGGAGCTTTATGGTACGACCAGAACATGAGTCATTCGGATCTCCCGACCAACCGTGTCGCAAACATCGGCAGCATCCGTAAAAAGACAGGAACATTCAAGACCAAAGTCGCATTCAGGCACGACGTTACCGGAAACCTTGCCTTCATAGATTACTCGAGCATCGTTCTCGACCCGCAAGAAATCTTCGACACCATCGATTCCTACCATCCGGACATTTCTCCGGACGGAAAAAGAGTTGCCTTCTGCACTCAACCCGAAGGCGTAAATGGGCAATCCAAAGTATACGTACGCGACCTGAACAAGGCCGGAATGCACCTTGTCATGCTCGATGTCGAAAATGCCTCCATCCCCCGCTGGAAGGTTCTTGACTCCAAGGACACCGTCATTATCTACGTGAC
This sequence comes from Fibrobacter succinogenes, assembly GCA_902771595.1. GTDB lineage: Bacteria > Fibrobacterota > Fibrobacteria > Fibrobacterales > Fibrobacteraceae > Fibrobacter > Fibrobacter succinogenes_C. Next base: position 29,161 of record CACXXH010000001.1, read on the forward strand.
ATCGGCCGCCAACAACAAATACGAACCTTCGTTCATGAGCAAATCTACATGGATGGTTCCTTTTTCTAACGATAAATTCGGGGAACCGAAAAAACTCTTTGACGGGGCGTACCATGGCGGAGTCGACGACGACTTAAATTTTGCAGTAACAGGTTCCACGCTCCTGCGCGCAAGGACATCTGATGCCAAGGATACCATCTGGTACAATTCCGAACAGGCATGCAATGCCAGCTTGTCGAAGGACGGAAGCAAGCGAACGCTGTTCCTCGATTTCGGCGGGAAGGACGGCCAAAAATTCGCGAAAACAGACTACGGCGTTCACGAACGAATCCTAGTCATGGACAGTACCGGGAAACTCATTCAAGCCATCCCTGCTCCCAAAGGATATTCATTCGACCATACCGAATGGGTTTCCGACAACTTGATTACCGCAATGCTCACCTCACCAAACGGGGCACACGAAAAACTCGTCTTGGTAGACATCACCGACTCCTCGGTTCTGGAACTTCTCAAAGGAGACGAGCTGTGGCATCCGAGCATATGGATTGACGAAGTCAAAGACACCAAATCTCCGCTCGACCCGGACAGCGCAGCCGCCTACTGGAACAACAACGACAACGATTTGCTAGCCTCAAAGATGACGGCATTCTGGGCAATAAGCGATTCCATCGAAGTCATCGCTCTGGGGTCTTCACGAGTCAGCCAAGGTTTCTACCCCAATATGCTGTCGTACGTAGCTTTCAACATGGCGACAATTCCAAACGACATGGATGTCAACCAGTACCTGCTGAACAACTACATTTTCCCGCATTGCAAGAATCTCAAATTCATTGTTCTCGCCCTCGATTTGGACCTGTGGTCAGAAAAGCCCGGAGTCAACATCAGTAAGAATACGCTTTCGATTCCGGGATTCATTTACGACAAGAACCACAATTTCTGGAAAAAAGGCAACGTATCGTACATTATAGAAGCGAGCAAGCAGCGGATTTCGGAACAGGAATTTTTGCAAAAATTCACCGAAAGCAGTGGCACAATCAGGAGAAGAGAAGTAAATTCCTGGACCTACGGGGGGTACAACCCCAACATAATCCTATACGATTCTACCTGGAGCGACAACAAAGCATACAAGACCGCGCTTCAGCAACTCGAAGAAATCATCGTATCAGCCAAGGAAAAGAATATCAATGTCATAGGGGTCGTATTCCCGCAAAGTCCTGAATACGCGAGAACCGGAGCCTTCGGCAGGCACGGCATGAGAAGAAGTACCGCGGTAGAAATTCTGGACGAAATAGCCCAGCTCGATTCCACCTATTCGAACTTCATATTCATGGACGAGAACAAGATGGGCGCACACGATTACGAAGACAGACTCGCCTACGATTACGACCACCTGAACATGTACGGTGCATTTAAAATCACCGGACGCATAGATAAAGTAATATTATCCATCGCCCCTAAGGAAGAATAGCGCGATTAGCGCTCCGGAAAACTCTAGGCGAGTTACTTCGAGAGCGCCTTCACCGCTTCGGTCAGACGGTCGATAGCCTGGATGAGTTCGTCCATCTTGGCTTCGCTCACGCCACCTGCGACAGCGGCGGTAGCAGCCTGAGCCGCAGTTTCAACAGCCTTCACAGGAACTTCCTTCACGGGGAGCTTGCCGAACCAGATATCGGGCCAGCGATCGTTACTCGTATGGTACGTAATGCGGGCCGCGGTTTCCACCGGTTCGCCAATTTTCCAGATGTAAAGCTCATAGTCAAAGATATCGTGGTCGTGACCCTTGTCGGTAGCGCCCCACACGAGCCACTTGCCATCGGGCGAGAGGCGCGGGAAGTATTCATGGCTGCGGCGTCCGGGCAGGTCCATGAGTTTCACGTTCTTCGGGATGCCGAAGAAGCCGACCTTCTCGATTTGCTTGCCGTCTTTCGCGGAGAACCAGAGGATTTCGCTCGGGGCCGCAGTGCCGCCGTTACCCGTCGGATTCACGCGGTAAATCTTGCTGCCGTCGAAGTTCCAGTCAATCTGGCAGCCATCGCCGGACTTGGTCCACTGGGCCTTTTCCAGATCCCACACGCCCGTCTCGCGCATGGACCCGCGAAGCGTAATTGCGACATGCTTGCCATCGGGGCTCATGTTCGGTTCCTGCAGAATCACGCCGGACTTGTTAAAAGCCTTCTCACCATCGAGGATCATCTTTTCGGTCTTGCTTGCAAGGTCCATCGTGAACACCTTGCCTGCGCGGCTGAACACGATAGACTTGCCGTCGGGTCTCCAGGTACCCCACGTGGCGTTGTCCACCACCTTGCGCGCGTTCTCGCCCGAAATGTCGACCATCCACAGGTCCCACTTTTCAGGATAGTTAGCATCGTTCTCGGGAACCCAGCCGCCCTTGCTGCGGTTAAACAGCACCGTGGAGCCATCAGGAGAAATACGCGGGAACCAGTCCACATTGTCGCCGCTCGTGAGCGCACGCTGGTTCGTTCCATCGGCGTTCATAATCCAGATATCGTGATGGGAATTTGCACGGCTCGTCGCCCAGACAATCGCACCTTCGAGTTTTCCCTTGAGGGCCGAAAGCGCCTTCTGCTCGTCGGCAGTCGGGTCAACGGCAGCACCCGTAGGTGCACCCTGCTGGGCAAACACGGCAGACGCAGAAGCGACCAAAAACAGGCCAAACAACGGTTTAAGCAAATTCTTCATAAAAATCCTCATTTGTTGATAACAATATAAAAAAAGTCCATGCGACTAGCCCACATAGACTTTTTTTTGTATAAGCAATAAGCAGAATTTACCGCACGTTAATCTTACGCACAATAGTTTCGCCCAAAACTTTCGCCTTCACGACATAGAGCCCGCTCGGGATTCCCTCGAGAGAAACCTTCACAGAACCGCCGGCCTTGCCTTCCCACAGGGTACCGATGGTTGAACCCGATACGGAGAACAAGTCAATGCGGGCAATTTCGGAACCGGCAATTTCGAGAGTGCGCCCCTGCAAATGGATTGCAGATGCAATTTTGCGCTGAGCCGGAGCGATGGCGAATGTAGAACTGGAACTTCCAGGACCGACAATGCCGCCGGAAGACTGCGGAGGCACTGCAGAAGAACTGCTGACCGGCACAGAACTGGAACTCTGCGGGGCGGGAGGATTGGCGAAGTTCGGCATGTTGCCCGAAACCAAGAGGCCGCAAAGGACTTTCATGGACTGTTCAAAGTACGCCTCTTCACCCAGCTTAACAGCTTCCGCCCAGTATTCGTCAAGTTTGTCCTGGCGAGAAGCATCCGTAACCAAGGATGTCATGAGCGTAGCCACGAACGTGCTGTTATGGTCATTCCACATTTGGTTACCGGTACGTTCTATGGTCCCCTTCATTTCTGATGCGGGTTTACTGCTCACCCATGTTCCAAGTTTATCGAGCATTTTCTTCGCTTTCGATTCGCCAAACCAGTAAAAGTCCTGCGCAAGGCGCCAAGGAGTACGGGCGGCATCGTAGCCATAATACTTATCCATGCCCTTCCCGCTAGCGTCGGACCAGTTGTCAAAAAGGCCCGTAGAGTATTCCGCCGAATTCGTTTCGAGCAAGGCATAATTGGCATTCATCGCCGTCGTATTCCAGAATTCGGCATTTTCCGTATCTACTTCCGCAAAAAGCCTATAGTAAGCCGGCGCGATATAGGACGGATTCTTCTTGTCGTTCCATGCGTCACCCGGCTTGTGAAGGCCATTGGTTTCGAACTCGTACTGCTTAACATTCTTCAGAAGAGTGCGGGCTTCGTCGAGATATTTCGTATTGCCAAACTGGTGTGCAGCCATAATCAGGGCCGCAGCGACATCCATTTCGGCATCGGTCGCAGCATTAGCCTTGTTATTGTAGGGATTCAGTCCCCCAAACGACCAGTTCATGAGACCATGTTCATTAGAGCCCGCCTTGTAGAAAGCCCAAAGCTTATCGAACTGAGACTGATAGCTCGTCGTGTTATCGCTGAAGTAGACCATCATCAGCATGCCGTAACCGGTACCTTCAGAGACAAATGTGTTACTGCCGTGGTCTTTTTCAATAGCGGCGTACGAACCGCTTTCTTTATACTTGTCCCTCATGTAATAATCGAAAGCCGATTTCAACTGAATCGCAGCCTCGCTCTGATTCGAAAGGACAACGCCATTGCCACCATAATTGGTATTCTGCGGGAACGGGAAATTTACTGCGGCCTGAGCAAGGCCAAAAGCAAAAAGACCAGCAAGTCCCATTTTAACCAAACATTTCATACACATCTCCTTGTGCCCAGCGGGCAGGTTCATCCAAGTAAAAGATAATTCATTACGGGCGGCACCAAACTTATTTCAATGTTTCCAATACCGAAACCAAGCGCGATGTCATCTGTTTTGCTCCTATATAACTCAAATGGTCGCGGTTCTGGGCCATTTCATCCGTGTAGTCATGGTCACCCATCTTGTTTTCATCCATTAAAATAAAGTAGGGGTTCGCATCGGCAAGCGAATCTAGGCGCGCGATTTTTTGGATAGCCATACTGCGCTGCAGTCCATACAGGCCGAACGAGCCCGTATTCTTGTACTCTGGAGCCTGCGGGAAAATAATCCCTATCACATAGATGCCTTTTTCCGATGCCATATCGATAATGTTCATCAGGTCGCGCATTCGGGTATCGAGGCAATCGATTTCCTTTTCCAAGAAAACAGAATCCATCAGAATTTCGATAGCATCGGCCCCCCAACCGCGCGATAGAGAATGCAAACCGCCCCTGTCCGAAAAAACGTTCGTCTCATCTACAGATGCAGGGAAGGAATTCTCGACCGCTTCAACAAAGCCCTTCGGGATGCCATCCTTCCAGAAATCGTGGTTGGCATCGTAAATGTAGCCGGGGCCCCCAAGAAGCACCAAAGCCAGATGATTTTCGATGCAATGCCACCCATCCAAATCAATTGACAAGGCGATTGCCTTCAAATTCTGATAATGGTTCAACGCATAATTTTCGATAAAGTAAAAATCTCTGGCCGGGTCGATACCGGAAACCCCGAAATTGAACATTTCCCATTCAGGATAAAGATCAGGATCCACCCCCATTTCCATTCTGGAACTGCCAGCCAGAAACACCTTGGTAAGACCAAGCCTCTTCCAGTACTTTTCCAGTTTGATACGGAAGCGGCGCTGCTCCAATTCGTTTTCATTCAAAAGATAAACGCCGGCACTATCCAAATCGAGCCACGAGCCGTCATCAGGCAACACAACCGGATTCGCCCACAACGACGGATGCCACAGGTCATCGCCTAGCACGAGGTCAATTACAGAACTGTCCGCGAAATTCACCAAGACGATTTTCTGATGCGCACCGCCCGCATTCGTAAGCGTGGCTACAGCCAAGTTGCGATCTATAACCCATTCGCTATGGTCGAAGGAATAACCAGCAGGAGAAGCAACCGACTGAATCAAATTTCCAGTGCTGTCCACAACCAACAAACGTTCATGCGTTCCGTATTCCTGCCCCACAAACTTGGCGCCGGTCTTTCCTCTGAAATCGAGGAACAGCGTGCGTTTGCTGCCGTCCCTCGAGAGCGATGCATTGCAGGCCTGTTCGCCACCATACCACACCGTATCGCGGGCATCCGCCATCACATTCGAGCCGGATTCCGCCACGCGGGCACGCAGGAGCCTAGCCCCAGACACGGCCAGCAACTCGTCATCACTGATGCCGCCATGGTATGCGCCATCAAAAAGTTTTTCAGGTTTTCCGAAAGTTCTGTTCGCAAAGCTGACCTGCCATGTAGAGGTCGCCCTGAAGGCGGATTCTTCCTTGTTGTTTCCAGCATCGCTCACGTAGACAATCACCGTATCGCCGTTTTCGAGCACGCGCCAGCGCGGGATGGCAGCACTTTCCACATCGAGTTTCACGAGATTCGTGCCTTCCGCATTCAAATCACGCACGTACAAAGCCGACTTTCCCGAAACGCCTTCGAGACCCGTGCAGAAGGCGACCTTACTGCCATCCGGTGATATTTCCGGATGGTACACATTCAACGTATCAACGATTTCAAAAAACACTACGCTTTCGTTTGAATAAACATTGTAAACCAAATTTCCCGTGACATCATTGCGGTAAACCAATTTGACCTTGTACGTGCCTGTCAGAGCTTGCAAAGTCGACAAGTCCGCTATCGGTACGATATGCGATATATTATCCACGGTATTACAGACGATCCAAGTTTCATCGGGAATACTGCCGAATGCGAGTCGGAACCCGACATAGTCCGCACGAGTCGCAGATGTCACCGTATAAACGTCTCCACGGCCATACAGCGTAATGGACGAAGCCTGATTCCTGTAGCTGCCCCCCTTCACCACACGTTCACCAAACGAGCCTCCGTCCGGAGCGCCAACATAATTTTGCACAGTCGAATCGCGGAAAGCACCCATCCAGTCGTTAACCCATTCCATGGCATTCCCCGCCATGTCGCAAAAGACATCCCCACTATCCGAAGCCGAGCAAACTTCATGAAGTTTGTAGCCCGAATTTCCAGCATTCCACCCTCTTTCTGGATTCCATCCAACGCTTGCCGCCAGCACCCATTCCGCTTCCGTCGGAATGCGGTAAGCCTTGACTTCTGGGTGGAAAGCAAAGCCTTCAAGGGCAGTGCAATGTCCCTCGGAATCAAAACTTATCGAAGAATACGTATACGCTGTATCAAAATTTTCGGACTTGCTGCGCTCATTCGCAAACAAGACTATATCAAAAAAAGACACATTCGTTGCAGGGAAATTGTCGTTTTCACAATCAAGCGCAAGCCCTGTAAACGGATGCATCAACGAATCGAACTCGGCACATGTTACCTCATGGCGTCCAATAGAGAAATCATAACTGAATTCCACCTCCATACGTGGGCGCTCGTTACTCCGAGCGTCCCCATTGTCCGTTCCAAGAACCGTAATCGAGTTGATTGCAGGAACCCGCATCATTCCCGAAAGCGAATCGGGCATCACGATTACCGCAGAGGGCGGTGCAGACGGATCGACCGTATTGGAGCACGCCCAAAACATCAAGGCGAACAAAGCTATTATGAAGGTATACCGTCTCATTCTCTATTTCAATGTACTCAAAAAGGTATCAAGGCGAGTCGAGAACACTGCCGCACCAAGATAACTTAAATGCGAATTATCATAAGCCATTTTACTCGAATAATCATGCAAGCCATCTTTATTTTCATCAAAAATAACGATATTCGAGTCTCGAAGAAATTCAAATATTTGATGTGCGACTACCCGACTCGGCCCCCACATGTCAAATGCTTCTTCTTGAGCAAATGCCGGATTCCGGGGCGTAATAGCAAGAACAAGCTGAATTCCTTTTTCCTCAGAGTCCTTTTTCAACTGAATCAATTTTTGAAGATTCTCCTGCAACACCGAATTTTCAAACTGCAAGGTATTTAAATCAGAAATGCAATAGATTTCCCCCCAAGAAACAGACGGTAAAAGGAACATTCCTTCCATATAATCTTGGATAAACAAATCTCTAGGCAAGTCAACATCCTGGCTCAAATAAGAAATGCTCTTAAAATTGTCCTGATTCAAATGATTTTCATCATAGACCAAACCGGGAGAATACATCCTGATAAAGCCATAGTATTCTTCTTCAACTCGATAAAGGAATCCAGGAGAAAGTTCAACGACAATGGCTTTTAAATTAGATGCATAGGGAAACAGGTAACGTCGAATAATAGCATCAAACAAATGGAGATCCGATAACGTCACCCCCATATTCAAGGTTTTGAACGTCTTTATGGAATCTTCAATAACAGCGTCCATCAGCATGGAGCTTCCAAACACGGCACACTCAATATCGTTATATCTTTTCCAAAAATTTTGCAATTTTATCGCCACCTCAACAGACGGTGCCGTCAAATGGTTTTCATCATTTCGTCTAAAATACATTCCAGCACTATCTAAATCCAGCTGGGAAACCGCACCCAACACGCTAGCCGATTTTACCCAAAAACTCGGATGCCAAAGTTCATCGCCCCTAACCAAATCCACGAAATTACCATCCGAGATGTTGACGAGCGAAATCTTTGTATGCCCCCCGTTTTCATTTACAAGTGACACTACCGCAATGTCGCCGGAGCCTGAAATCCATTCGCTATGATCAAAAGTCCATCTAGAAGGAGCCGCGACCGACTGCAAAAGCCGTCCCACACTATCTACAAGCAGCAAGCGTTCATGGGTTCCGTAACTTTCACCCACAAATTCGCGACCCGGCTGCCCTCCAAAATCAAGGAAAAGAGTCCGTTTGCTGTTATCCCTAGCAAGTGACGCATTGCAAGCCTGGGCGGAATCATACCAGACAGTATCGTGGCCCAAAACATTGGCGCGAAGGAGACGTGCACCCGTGACAGCCAAGTTCCCGTCATCGCTGATGCCACCGTGATAAGCCCCATCAAAAAGCTTTTGCGGAGTTCCAAACTTTCCATTTTCAAATTTCACCTGCCAGGTAGAAGTTTCCTTGAAAGAGGATTCGTCCTTATTGTTGTCCGCACTCGTCACATACACAATCACAGTATCACCAGTTTCCAGCACACGCCAACGCGGAATGGCTGCCGCACGGACATCAAGCCGGACAAGGTTCGTCCCCGTCGTGTTCAAGTCGCGCACATAAACAGAAGACTCACCACGAACCCCTTCAAGTCCCGTACAAAAAGCAACGTGTTTACCATCAGGAGAAATTTCCGGATGATAGACATCAATCGTATCCGCAATTTCAACAACCGAAGTGAAACCGTTAGAATAATCGATATAGGAAAGGTTTCCTGTCTGGTCGTTCCTGAAAGCCAATTTCGCCCGGAGTGTCCCAACAAAATCGCGCACCATAGCCGAACTGGCAGACGGAATCACCCTGCTCGATTTTACCAGCCCATTTGATCCCATCCATACGGCATTGGGGATAGAGCCATACGCCAACCGGAACCCCACATAATCGGCCCGCGTTGACGACGTTACCATATAAACATCTCCACGACCATATAAAGTGACTGATTCCGAAGCACTCCGGAAACAGCCTCCTTTTACGATGCGTTCTCCTAGGGCTCCACCATCGGGAGCACCCACATAATTAGAGACTACAGTATCAGCAAAAGCTCCGAGCCAATCATTCACCCATTCCATTGCATTCCCGATCAGGTCACAAAATCCCGATTTTGCGCTGTCCAAACTGCACACCTCATGCAACGTGTTTTCCGAATTTTCGCCAATCCACCCATTTTTCAGATTCCAATCTTGACTCGCCGCAAGAACCCATTCCGCCTCTGTTGGCAACCGAAAAGCATCCACCTCCGGGTGAAAAATAATCCCTTCCAAATTCAAGCAATGTCCTTCGGCATCAAACGACGTCGAAGAATACGTGTAGGCCGTATCGAACTTTTCGGACTTGCTACGTTCATTCGCAAACAATACCGCATCGAAATACGTAATGTTTGTCACCGGAAGACTATCCTTTTCGCAAGCGACCTCCAACCCTGTCGCAGGGCGCATCAATTGGTTAAATTCACTGCAGGTCACCTCATGGCGTCCGAGCGAAAAATCATATTCAAATCGCACATCCATGCTCGGGCGTTCGTTCGCACGAGATTCCAAAACATCTGTCCCGAGAACAGTCGTCACACCAAATGCAGACACAGACATCATTCCCGAACGCGAATCGGGCTTCACGCTTATTGCGGGAGATGTCGGAGACTTGTCGCCCGAACCGTCGCACGCCACCAAAACAAATACGAGCAATAAAAAAACAAAGCTTAACTTTTTCTTTCCAAATTCCTCCTTTTCGTTCTAAAGTCCTCAAGACAGAAACCAACCATGCGGTCATCTGCGAAGCGCCCCAAAAAGCACAGATTGTCCCTATTCCCCCGCCGCTTCCACCACGACTCCGGAGTAAGCATCCGCCGAATTCGAAAACGAGGCGAAAAAACACAAATACGCCAAAACCCCAAGCAGGGTCAAGGCAAATTTGCTGTCTTGCAGCGGCTTCATAACTATGAATCAATATAGCAACATCGCAGCAAAAACATCTTTTTTCATAGCCGAATTTTGCTAAATTCTCGCTAACAGTGACAAAAAGCACATAAATACAGGAGCCGCCATGCCAGCACAAGGTGATCACAATAAATGGATAGCCCTCGCCCTCTGCATTTTGCTCGGATACCTGGGCCTACACCGCTTCTACGAAGGCAAAATCTGGACCGGAATTCTCTGGCTCTGCACCGCAGGCCTTTGCGGCGTGGGCGTCGTCATCGATGCCATCCTCATCGTGATGAAACCCGAACACTATTAAGGTGCCTTCGGCACAGTTCTGCGGCTTTCAGCCTAGTTACGAGTTCCGAGTTACTAGGTCCAGAGTAAAACATCCCGCAACCTAAAATTCTAGTAACTAAAAAAGAATAACAATCCCGTAACACTAAATTATGAAGCACCTTTTCGTTATCGCGACGGCCAGCGCCGGAAAAATCAGGGATTTCGCCCACATCCTCGGCACGGACCATTACGAATTCAAGACCCTCAAAGACATCGGATTCGACGAAGAAATCATCGAAGACGGGAAATCGTTTGCCGAAAACGCGATTATCAAATCGAACACGACCGCCATGTGGCTTGCCAAGCGCGGCATCGAGGCCACGGTACTTGCCGACGACTCCGGCCTGGAAGTTTTCGCACTCGACGGAGCTCCCGGAATATACAGCGCCCGCTACAGCGGCGGCCACGGCAACGACGACGAGAACAACACGCTGCTTTTGAAGAACCTCACCGGCATTGAAGACCGCAAGGCACGTTACTTCTGCGCACTCTCGTACCAAACGGTTTCGCCCGATGCCAGCGGCAAATTCGTCGTAAGCGAGCCGCAGATTTTCGAAGGCGAATGCCGCGGACAAATCAATTTCGCTCCCGTGGGCGACATGGGCTTCGGTTACGACCCGCTGTTCGTTCCCGATGGCGAAACTCGCACCTTCGCGCAGATGGAGCTCGAAGAGAAGAAGGCCATCAGCCACCGCGGAAACGCCATCCGCGCCTTGAAAAAAGCGCTGGGGAAATAAGCCTAACGGCGAAACCGCGCCAACAACGGAACCGCGCCATGCAAGTCCTGTTCGCCCCGCTGCAAGGTTACACCACAGGCATCTACCGCAAGGTCCATGCCGAAATCTTCGGCGGTGTCGACGCTTATTATGCACCGTTCCTGCGGATAGAAAACGGGCGTCCCCGCGAAAAGGACCTGCGCGACATTGATGGTGGTTGCAATTTGAATGCCGGTAAACACGATTCGATTGCCGATAGTTGCAATTTGAATGCCGGTGCAAAAACCGTGCCGCAGATTATCGCGAACAGCGTCAACGAATTCAAGATTCTCACCGACGCCATTTTGCAAAAAGGGTTCACGGAAATTGACTTCAACATGGGATGCCCCTTCCCGATGCAAGTCAGCCGCCACCGCGGAGCCGGCCTGCTGAGCGACGTTCAGACGGTCAAGGCCATCATGGACGAAATCGCGAAACTCTCGGCAAAGGATTCCATAAAGTTTTCCGTCAAGATGCGGCTCGGGCAGAACACCCCCGACGAAGCGTTCGCGCTGTTGCCCATTTTGAACGACGCCCCGCTCGCCCACATCACGCTCCACCCGAGACTCGGCAAGCAACAATACAAAGGCGCCATCGACTTTACCGCTTTCAGGCGATTCTATGAAGAATGCCGCCACCCGCTCGTCTACAACGGCGACATCACGAGCGTGGGCCAGATTCGCAAAATGGAATCGGGCTACCCCAAGCTGGCTGGCATCATGATCGGGCGCGGATTGCTCACCCGTCCAAGCCTCGCCACCGAATACAAGGCCGCTACCGACATCGTCAGCGAAAAAGACTTGTTGGGCAAAATCCTCAAGATGCACGGCAGGCTCTACGAACACGCGCACAGCACTTACCAGGGCGACAGCCAGATTCTCTCGCACATCAAAATCTTCTGGGAATACCTGGAACCAAGCATCCCCAAGAAGCCCTTCAAGAAAATCAAGAAAGCAGGAAACCTGGACGAATACGATGCGGCCGTCCAGTCGCTCGACATGGAGCAGGCCGATGGATAACGTGTACATCGAAATAACGGATGCCTGCAACTTACGCTGCAGTTTTTGCCCCAGCAGTGATTGCAAATACGAGGCCGGTTCGGGCACATCGCAGGGCACTCAGGTCACGGATGCATGCGCGCCTAATACGCGCGGGCCACGAGAATTCATGGCGTCTGCACTTTTCGAGAAGTGTATCGCCGGTGCGCAAGAGATTGGCGCGAAGAACGTTTTTTTCCATGTTCTCGGCGAACCGACGCTACACCCGGGATTTGCGCATTACCTCAAAAAGCTGGAGCAGACGCCGCTCAAGCTCACGCTGACCACGAACGGCACCACCATTGCGCGGACAGCGCACCATGTCTTGAACAGCCCCGCCGTGCGGCAAGTCAACTTCTCGACACACGCCTATGCGGAACTCCCGCCAAATGACGCCCGCGAGCATCTCGAAAACGTTCTCGATTTTTGCAGGATTGCGCTGGCCGCGCGACCCGACATGTACATCAATTTGCGCTTGTGGAACATCGGGGATATGACCGCCGGTGACTGGAATTCCTACGCGATTTCACGCATAAACGAAACGTTCGGCACGCAGGTCGCTCCCGGAAATTTCTGCAGCAGGCACAAGAGCTTCCCCGTTACCGGGAGGCTGTACATCCACGAGGACTCCCGCTTTGAATGGCCCGGAACCGGCACTCCAGAGAAAAAAGGCACGTGCCATGCCCTCGAAACGCATGCCGCCATATTGCACGACGGCCGGGTGGTCGCCTGTTGTCTCGATTACAGCGGGCAAATAACCCTCGGGAACATCGCCGACCAGAGCCTCGCCGAAATTCTCGGCTCGTGTGCCGCCCGCAATATACGCGAAGGGTTCGAAAAGCACGAACTCCGGCACCCGTTTTGCCAAAAATGCTCCTTCTGCAAGCGTTTTAAACATCCATAGCGGTCCACCGCAACTTCATGCGAATTTTCTATAATAAGCGCATGCAGCGCAAGCTTATCTCCGTACACGATTTCTCGGGCGTTTACGCCAAGCAGCCCTTTATGCTAGAGTTGCGGGAATCGGCTGCATCCAACCGCGACATTCATTGGCTGGACTGCACACAAATCGCGGGCACGGACTGCTACTGCGACGACGAAGCCGTAAATGCCATACGCGGGCTCATCGCCGACGCAGGCATTACAAGCGCATGCGGAATCCACTTTATCGACGGCGGGAATTACCACTACATGAGCAAAATTTGGACGGACATGGTCCAGGAACCGTTTTCGCTTGTCGTTTTTGACCACCATCCCGACATGCAAGCCCCGAGATTCGGGGGTATATTGAGTTGCGGGGGCTGGGTGCTCGAAGTCCTGAAAAACAATCCGTTCGTGCAGAGCGTAACGCTTATCGGGGTCGCAGACCACCTCGTAGATGAAATTCGTACAGAGATTTCGCAAACGGATGAAGCGCATGTTTTAGATAAAGTAACGTTTATCAAAGAAAGCGAACTACGCAAAACCGACACACCCCCGTCATTCTCGCATCCCTCCACGCTCTACATTTCCATCGACAAAGACGCTCTCGCGCCCGCCTACGCGGCCACGAACTGGGACCAGGGTTCCCTCAGCACAGAAATGTTGAAAAGCATTATCGCGGGTCTCGCCGCAAGCCACAGGATTCTCGGCATAGACATTTGCGGGGAGCGCGCCCGCGACATCGAGGACTCTCGCGCCGACGCACTGAACAGCGAACTCAACCGCGAACTGGCGGAGTTTTTGGCTCCCTTCGCGGCATCCTAATTCTTACTTTACTTCCAGCCTTGTGAAAGTTTCGTAGTGGTCTGCGGTATAGTAGATTACGCAATCCGGCTGATAGACAAGTCGCTTGGTTCCACGGTTCTTGGCAGAATACTCCACATCAGCTTCGTGATAGGAGCCTTTAGGCAAAATCCCTTCGTTGTTTCCAAAAACATCGCCGCCGATCATCACGCCAATCGTTGTCCACGGATTAAAATTCCACTTTTCGAATGCTTTGCCTGTTTCAGATTCGTACATCTGCTGTCCAACATTTTTCCCAACATAGTTTGCAGGCAACTTGTCAAACTTGCACAGGTAAGCCGCCACGGAATCCCTAGTCGTGTACTGTCCGGATTCTTCAACCGCATCGTAAACCAAAGTTCGTAGAATACTATCCAGAACATGGTGAAGGCTGTCTATTACATCTTGTGAGGCACATGTGGGATTTCCGCATTCATCATCCGGACCATACGCCTCACACATAATGCTCACACGCTCATCGAGACACGTATTTTCTGACGATGATGTCGCCGTACACGCCGCAAAAAAGCTAGCCACAGCACACGCAAGATAAACCTTAAACAAAGAATTTTTCAATCGCATAACGGTCCCTAAGAATTTCATTTCTCAACAATCAAAGATTTTTCGTAAATATAGTCAACGTCTTCAGGGCTAATTCCCCCAGGAACAAGATCGAGCTTTGAACGGTTTACCTTCATGGACGCAGCAAACTTGTCCCGCATCTCGCGCGTAACAGAACACGTTCCGATAAGGCTACGCAGCATGGCAGCGAATTCTCCGACACTCCCAAGCGACAAAAGCGACAAAATTTTCTGGACATCTTCAGGGACGAACTTGCCACAAACTTCGGTGTAGGCGGCAAGGAAATAGCCGACCGCAGGGCCATGCGGAGTTCCCAAATGCACCGTAAGGTCGTAGCTCATGCCATGCGGCACAGAAGTACTTGTCTGCGCAATGGACATGCCCGCAATCGTCGACGTGAGCATGAGTTTTTCATACAAGCCCTCATCGATCTTTTTCTCGGAAAGGAGGGCATCCTTGCACTCGCCCCAAAGTCTGAGCCCATATTCCGGACACATGCGGTTGAACTCGTTCGATTTCACATTGAGGATACTCTCTACCATATGCGAAAGAGCATCGACGGCGGTATTGACAATCAGTTGCTTTTTCGCAAATGCGAGATACTTTCCGTCTACAAGCGCAAGCTCTGGGAAAATCACATGCGGAATACTTTTCTTGAGACCGATTTTGTGATTCGTGATAATGGCAACCGGAGTCGCTTCGGAACCCGTTCCACATGTCGTCGGAACCGCCACGACAGGAGCATGGTCCAGCCGATGACTCGGCACCTTGTGAAGGTCATCCGCATCCACGTCCGGATTCAAGAGGAGCAGTGCAGTCGCTTTTGCGGCATCAATCGCGGAACCGCCTCCGATACCGATTATAAAATCCGCCTTGAAGTCCCTTGCAGCGAGCGTCGCCTTCCGTACCGTATCCGTCGACGGATTTTCTTCGACCTCGTTGAAAACCTGAAACACGACATTCCCCGCATTCAGGACTTCCGTCACATTGTCCAAGGATCCGTTCATCACCGCGGAATGGCGCCCGGTCATAATGAACGCACGTTTTCCTACCGCCAGCATATTCTGGGCATGGTTCTTGACACAATTTTTTTCAACATAGATATCTGTAGGAACAAAAAAACGCATAATGAACTCCTTGTAATTCAAAACTAATAAAAGCAGGCCAAGCGTTTGACAGCAAAAGAACTATATTTTGCGAAAAACAGTAATAGGATATATCTATGGACATTAACGAACTCGCACAAAAGCACATCTTGAACCAGCCGCTCTACGTGACCGGCAAGCCCATCGCCTACACCGCCCGCGAATTCGGCCTCGACCCGAAAGACATTGACAAGCTCGCAAGCAACGAGAACCCGTTCGGCCCGAGCCCGAAGGGCATGGAAGAAGCACGCAAGGCCCTCGAAGAGGTGAACCTCTACCCGGATGGCGGCAGCTACGACCTCATCGGAAAAATTGCAGAGTTCCGCGGCGTAAAGCGCGAACAGATTGCCGTCGGTAACGGCAGTAACGAACTTCTGGACATGATTGCCCAGGTGTTCCTCGGCCCCGGCACCGAAGCCGTGATGGGCAAGCACAGCTTCGCCGTCTACAAGCTCGCCACCATGGCGATGAACGCGAAGATTATCGAAGTCGACATGCCGGCCCCGGCCTACAACTACGACCTCAAGGCCATGCGCGCCGCCGTGAACGAGAAGACCCGCATCGTGTTCCTCGCAAACCCGAACAATCCGACCGGCTCCGACCTCACCGCCAAGGAAATCATTGACTTCGCCGACAGCCTCCCGGAAACCTGCGTTCTCGTGATGGACGAAGCCTACACCGAATTTATCGAAGACACGCCGGAACTCGTTCCGAATTTCAACAGCCGCATCGCCGCGGGCAAGAACATCATCTGCTGCCGCACGTTCAGCAAGATCTACGGTCTCGCCGGCCTCCGCGTGGGCTACTGCATCACGCGCCCCGAAATCGTCGACCTCATCAACCGCGTGCGTGAACCGTTCAACGTGAACAGCATCGCCCAGGCCGCCGCCATCGGCGCCATCGACGACCAGGAATACGTGAACAAGGTCCGCGAGCTCAACAAGAAGGGCCTCGAACAGCTCAAGGCCGGCTTCAAGGAACTCGGCCTCCCCTACGTCGACAGCCACTCGAACTTCATCGCCGTGAGCGGTTTCAGCAACCCGATGGACGCGTTCAAGTTCCTGCAGGCGAAGGGCACCATCATCCGTCCGCAGCCCGCGATGGGCGACGTGCTCCGCATTACCGTGGGCACTGAAGCGCAGAACAAGAAATGCCTCGAAAACATCAAGGCATATCTCGGAAAATAAGCCGGGAAACTAACGGCGCGAAATCCGTGCAAGGCGAAAAGCCTCACGGTGTCGCCCGCGTCATTTCCAAGCGCGGCTTTTGCAGTCGTAGCGTCGCAGAAAACCTGGTCCGCGAGGGCCGGGTTTCTTTGCGTGGTAAAATCGTGCGCGACCCCGACACCCCCGCCTATGAGAACGACGAAATCCTCGTAGATGGCACGCCCGTCACCGCAAGCGAGCTCGTCTACTTCGCGATGAACAAACCGCGCGGAGCCGTGACCACCGCAAGCGACGAGAAAGGCCGCACCACGGTCATGGATATCTTCCGCGAGCAGTACGGCAAGATGTTCCCCGGCAAGACGATGCCGCACATTGCGCCCGTGGGCCGCCTCGACGCCGCAAGCGAAGGCCTGCTGCTGTTCACGAACGACACCAAATGGGCCGACGTCGTTTTGTGCAGCGCGGACCACCTCAAAGTTTACCGGGTACAGGTCGCGGGCAAGCCCTCCACCGCCGAACTTGAGCAGATGGAAAAAGGCTTCAACGTGCCGCCCCGCGTCTTCGGCGAGAGCGAAGAATTCATGCACGCCGATCGCGCCGCTCTCGTAAGCGAAGGCGAAAAGAACTGCTGGCTCGAAATCACGTTGTCCGAAGGCAAGAACCGAGAGATCCGCCGCATGCTCGCCCACTTGGGCTACGAAGTCATGCGCCTAATCCGCATCCAGTTCGACAAATACGCCCTCGGCGACCTAAAACCCGGCGAAATCAGCCCCCTGAATCTCCGCTAAAATTCCAGCAACACCCCTTTGAAAATTCTTTTATCCTATATTTTCTCATAGGAGAAACTTCTATGAATACCATCAAGCGGATTTATTTTACATCAGTCATTGTGTCCCTAGCGTTCTTCGCGGCCTGCGGAGATTCTGAATCAACCGATATTACTACACCCGATGACTCTTCAGAAACAGACATTACGGATTCATCCAACATAGACAAGGACCGTTCTGCCACGGGCGACTCTTCCGCAACGAAGGATTCGTCCTCCGTAAAAGACACCTCTTCGGTCAAGAGTTCCTCTTCCACCAACGGCGCATCTTCATCTTGCTCTGGCAACAATCCGTCATCTTCCAGTTCAGGCAAGACCACAATCACATCAAGTTCCAGCATCAACGGCAACGAAACAGCCTGGGGTTGCATCGTAAGCGTAGACACCACGGCCTGGCATCTCGTAAATAAAGACACCGTATATTGGCTTTACCCTATTTCCTGCGACGGAGTCCAGTTGGGCAGTCTCAATAACGAAGCCGACAAGAATCTTCCCATTGCAATCGGCGGTCAAAGTTGCACCTTGAACGACCACCTCGACGGCATTGTCGATGTCACCTGCAACGACACCACCTATACATTAAATAAACCTAGCAACACGGGAGGCTTTTCTTTTGCGCCCGAGTTCTTTTCATGCAAAGACACGGATTTATGGTGCCATAACCCACATATAGACGAAGCAGATCAGGGTCCCACAGGCCAGCTGACTTACAGAAAAAACGAAGGGGTTTTCTTCGGTAGCGCTGGCACTCACGACCTGACAGACTGGGAAGGCATTTGCATCACCTATACATCAGATACCGTTGCAAATATTATTCTAGACCTTGGCGAAACAAAAAACCAAGAATTAAATAACAACCTGCCACAAGCTACAATCATTAACAAAGCTATTCTTCCCACAGAATCGTGTTATTTTTGGAATTCATTCAAACAACCTCGCTGGGGTAGTCCCGCCATATCAGGGAAAGACGCCGCCAAAACCGTGGCCAGTTTCAAAATCAGCCAGCCATCAGAAGGTAATTTCAACCTCATCCGCGTAAGGACCGTTTCAGAAGGGTACAACGAAAAGCGTAATCGACCAGCCTGCGGTGACATGTGGTGTGGACCAGAATATTCAACTCAGGTTTCTACCGTCACAAGCTACGAAGACGAATATGAAGTCGGAGATTGGCAGGGCACAACCGATAAAACCGACGGCGGTTCGTCAACTGTAACCTGGCCGTACAAACTTGGCAACGATTTCAATCCCAATGCAGTTGATGACATTATTTATATGTACGAAAGCGTTGCAGGAAAATACACCTTAGGTAGCGGCATCGAAAATCCCTACGTAAAAATCGGGTTTGAAATTGACAATATGGACACTCGCAATTACGACATTTCTAAATGGAACGGAATCTGTCTGTCCTACAAAGCCGATTATGACTTCGCCTTGGAACTAACCTCCTCCGACAAAAGCGCAACAAATCCCAGGGTAAGCATACCCAAATCGTACAAGCCGATAACAATCGACTTGCCATGGACTGCGCTTACTCCATCAGATGCAAGTAAAGTTTCTTTCATCAACTTCGTGTTTAGCGGAGCTGCAGGAACTACAGGCTATTTCGCTTTCTATTCCGTAGGAAGGTTGGGAACCTGCACAAAGCAAAACTAGGACAGCGCTAGTTTAGGCATTCGAAACAAAGCGCCGCTACCAGCGGGGCGTTCCAATTGATGGCGACCTCGTTGCTCGCAAAAGAGACGCGCTCGTCGGTATAAGAGAATCCCGGCTGCGGTCCCGGATAATGCGGGAACCTGTGCAGGTCCTGCCTGTCGGCGTTGATTCCGCCGGCGACAAGCCCGGGAATAGGTTCCTCGATACCGTCGGAATGGCTTATGCGATGATGAATAAACTTCGGGGAACTCCAGGCGGAACCGGTCACGAAGCAGCAGTCCACAGGATTCTTGCCGAAAACGAAGTCCAGCATCTTTTTCGCGCAATCCACGTAAACAGAAGACGGGAACCATTCATTCACCAAGAACAACGTAAGCGCATGGTTTGCAATTTCGCCGTTCGAACCCCAGATGAATCTGCGGATGGAAAGCCCGTACGGGTCTTCCGACGCAAGCCGCACGATTTCATCGGCAACGACCTTCAGCGTATTGCGGGCGCGTACCTGCAAATCCGGGGCCACGGACTGCAAGGCTAGCGCAATCCACCCCAAGTTCTGCGTATCGCGCCAGTCCAGCCCGAACGAAGGCGGGCACTTTTCCATGTCCGAAAGCAGACGATTCCTGAAATGGTCGCAGCCTTCCCGGCCGCAGTCTACGCATACCTTGCCGCATACCTCGCGGAAAAGCATCGCGCGTACCCAGAAAAACTCGTCGTCATAGCGCTCGTCACCGTAGCCGCCGCTACCTTCGGTATTGTGCGGGTAGGTGACATCGGGATTCTCGATTGCCCAGCGGTAGGCGCGAATCGACGCCTCCAAGCACTGTTTTGCAAAACCGGGATAAGCCTTCGCAAACACGCGGTGCGCCTGCGCAAGCGCCCCCGCAAAATTGAGCGTCGACGTGGTGGACTTGCCAAGAATCTGGCGCTTCTGAGCCTCGTCGGATTCCTTCGGCGTCACGAAGCCGTCCCAGCGAACAGGCGACACCTTGAAGAACACGCCACCATCCGTATCCTGCATGCGGAGGAAAAACTCCAGTTCAAAACGGATTTCTTCGAGCAGGTTCGCACGGAACGAGCCCGCATAAAACAATTCGGCATTGCCAAAAGCCACGCGCCGGTCATCCGCGAATTCGGCAGCTAGCAGGAGGGTTGCGACCGAGACCCCGCCATTCACGATATACTTGCCGTAATCACCGGCATCGTACCAGCCGCCATGGGCATTCCACGTGCCCTCGCGTTCCATGCTCGGGTGAAATTCTATGCAATCGTCCAGATGAGCCGCAGGCCTCGCCCATTTTCCCGCGCGGTCAGGAGTCAGCTCCACGCCGCTACGCTGGAAATAAAAAGACTTGAGCGTCGACGAAAGCTGTTCCAAGACAAGCCTGTCCGACACCTCAAAAAACTTGGATTCAACGAGGACATTTCCCTTCGTATCCACCACGGAAATGCGATAACGGCCCACGGTTTCAAGCGAAGTGAAACATCCTTCCCACACGAACTCATCCGTATACGAGCAGGAGCCCTTCTCGGCCATAGCCGCGCCAAACACGCGTTCACCGTTTTCTGCAAAGACTTCGAACCACGGCAACATTCCCTTCAAGGGATTGTCCGTCGAATCGCACGTAAGCAAAAACACCTTCGGCCCCTTGGGGGCGTAGCCGACATGGTTGTAGCGGACCGAAAACTTCATGCCTTAATTTTAGATTTTTGCGCCTGTGAAAGTTCCCTATTTCGAGTACTTTCTGTACACAGGAATAACCAACGCTAGATCAAATCTCTCGTCAAAAGTTCGCCGTGATCGAGGACCAAGCGGCGGAACGGGCTATTCAGGTAAAAGTCCGGGTTATGGGTCGCCATCACGACGGTCGTGCCGCGGGCATTGATTTCCTTGAAAATGCTGAAGACCTCTTCGGCGTTTTTCGGGTCGAGGTTACCAGTCGGTTCGTCGGCCAGGAGCACATAGGGATTGTGGACCATCGCGCGCGCAATCGCCACTCGCTGCTGCTCACCGCCCGAAAGCGTGTAAGGCATCGCAAAACGCTTCTGGCTGATCCCCACCAGGGCAAGCGCATCGAACACGGCCGCATTAATCTTGCTGCTCGGAGTTCCCACGATACGCAGCGCCAAGGCCACGTTCTCAAACACGTTCCTGTCCGGCAAAAGCTTGAAATCCTGGAAAATGATGCCCATCTTGCGGCGGAATGCTTGAATCTTGCCATCGGGAGTGCTCTTGCTGTCGTACACGCAGTCGCCGGTAAACTTCACCATCACCTGGCCGCCACGTTCCGCATCCGGGCGCTCGTCCATATAAATTAACTTCAGCACGGTCGACTTGCCCGCGCCGGAATGCCCCGTCAAGAAAACAAACTCACCCTTGTTTATACGGAAGGTGATGTTGTTCAGCGCCTTCCAGTTGTCCTCGTAGGACTTCGTCACGTGGGTGAAGTGAATCATGGCAAGCGCCTTCCCGAAACTACTCCGTCATGCGGATTTCGATGTGGACCTCTTCGCGCCACTTCTTGAGGAGCGCGTTCAACTTTTCGTTCTCGAGGTGGTTCGCCGCCATGGCCTCGATCTTGCCGTAGTCCTCTTCGAGCGTAAACTCGCGGATCTGGCGGGAATCGTCCAGGCGGAACAGGTGGTACGAGCCGTCAATTTCGACAGGTTCAGAAACCTCGCCCACTTCAAGGTTCGCGACAGGGTCAACATAAGCAGGTTCCATTTCGTTCTTCTGGAACCAGCCGAGCAAGCCGCCAGCAAAGTTGCTCGACTTGTCGATACTGAACTTCTTGGCAGCGGCGGCAAAATCATCCTTCGTCTTGATGGTGGCACGGAGCGAATCCGCAAGACGCAGCACGCGGGCAGAGTCCGCCGATGTCGGAATCGTGCGGAGCAAGATATGGGCAGAGCGCACGCCGTCTTCCTTGCGGCCGATTACACGCACAATGTGCCAGCCGCGGTCCGTCTTTACCGGAGTAGACGCATACTGGCCGTTCTTCAACTGGTCGAGCGTCCTCTCGAAGGCCGGGTCCAGAAGGCCGCGCCTGAAGTAGCCGAGGTCACCGCCTTTCGCCGCCGAAGAATCCTGCGAATGGTTCTTGGCCAGCAGCTCAAACTTGACACCGAAATTGAGGCTGTCCACCAGGGCTTCCGCAACGCGCTTCACGGAATCCACAATGGCGGAATCCGGTTCAATCTTCAACTGGATGTGACTGAGCTGCACGCAGTTGTACTGGCGCGGAAGCGAGTCCTTGAATGCCTTGTAGAACGCGTCGACCTCTTTCTTGGTCGGGCTCACCATACCCACGTGGCGCTGGCGGACACGCTGGACTTCCACATGGCTGCGAATCTGCTTCGCAAGCTGGTCACGGTACTGCGCCATGCTCACACCGAGCTGCGAGCGAATCGCCTTCTCGAGCGTCGCGAGGTTCACGTTCTGGCTCGCCGCAAGCTGGGTCAGGTGCGCCGTCACGCGCTGGTCGATTTCAGCATCGCTAACCACAATGGAATCGCGGTCGATGCGGCTCAGGAGCACCTTCTCCTCGATAAGTTTGTCGAGCACGTACTGCTTCTGCTGCTCTTCGCTCATCGCGGAGCCTTCAGGAGTTTCCTGGAAATGGTAGAGATTGTTCAGGAATTCCGAACGCATGATGGGCTTGCCGTCGACAATCGCGGCAATGCCTTCCATCAGCACCGGCGCAGCAAACGCCGTGGAAATCAGGGAACCCAGAGCAAAAAACAACAATCCAAACTTCTTCATTGATTTTCCTTTTCAGTAAACACGGTCGACTTGGAGAAAATGGGACGTTTCATCTTCCATTCCTTCTTAAGCCGTTCCATAACCATATTCTTGTGTTCAAGCCAGACCAAGTTCGACACGTCCTCGGCAACTTCCTTATACGGGCGCACTTCGGCGGAATCGAGCCTTTCCGTAACCACGGCAATCTTCATGGCACCGTTGCAATAGCGCGGAGAAGAAAGCTTCCCCACAGGGAACGTCACGAGATCTTGGATAATGCAAGAATCAGGCGAGACATCGACCGTATCGAACGGAATGATTTCGACTATGAGCGCATGTTCCGTCGGAATCTTGTTGAAAACGCGCGACTTCATCTCGCGGTAATAGGCATCCGCATTCGCCCAAGACTTGAACCGAAGCATCGCACCCGTAATGGTAGTCTTCCCGCGGAGGTAAGAATCCCGATGCTCCTGATAGTAACGGAGCTTTTCGGCATCGCCCACCATCATGGTATCGGCGAACGTCTGCAGGTAGTAATCCACGACCATCTTGCGCACGGTAGTTTCGATTTGCTGCGACAGGACGGTATCGTTAGTTATTTTCGCATCCATGGCTTCCTGGTAAATGACTTCCTCTTCCATCCAGTGTTCCAGGAACGAGAGCTTGGAACGGTCATCCAGGGAATCCCACTGCGGTACAAGCTTATGCACCATCGACTGCGTGAGCTTGGTAGACCCGACCGAAACGATAACGGGGTCATCACTGCCAAAAAAGGGAACGTTACACGCGACTAAGAAAAGGAGCGATAACGAGCACAAAATGCGAACTAAAGAATTCATCGCCCCATAATTTAGAAAATTCGCGGCAATCAGCCCACAAAAAGTCCCCGAAAAAGGGCGGGAGCGCCTATCGCAGGCGGCCGAAGCGGCCCTTGAGCTTTGCCAAGGAATCTTCCTCGACAACCTCTTCGGCATCGTCGCCCTTGCGCTTGAACTTGAGAATTTCGAAGTCCTCGAGCATAGCGGAAGCCTGCAAGTAGAGTTCCGGATATTCAGAATCGTCCTGCTGCATGCGCTCCATTTTCGAGAGGGCGTCACGGGCGTTTTTGAGCTCGTGATCCTTCATGAAGCGCGCCTTGAGGAAGGGGCGGAACTTTTCGCGGAGGTCGCGTACCGACAGTTCGGGGCGGGCGGGTTTGTCGCCGGGAACAAGAGGCTTTTGTTTATCGTCGGCCGCAAGATGCGCGCCGATGATTTCGGAAAGCACTGCGAGCCTTTCAAACAAAGTAGTATCCCTGTTCGGGCTGTAAAGCGAGAGAATTTGTGTCAGCTTGCTTTTGAAAGAAGATGCCGCCAGCATATCGCGGGCATGATCGGCCCCCTGGCGCATCGCCACGGAGAATTCCTTCAGCATGCTCCAGAACCTCACGAAGGATTCGGCCCCAAAAAGAGCGGATTCATACGTGGCTCGCACCAGCGCCAGCCGGATTTCTTCGTCCTCACTGCGGGTGCTTGCGGCAAGGTTCCTGAAGTCGCGGATTTTTTTACCGCGGGAATATTCAAGACCGGAGAATCGCACGCAACGGTTCGCATCCAGTTTATCGGCGGTAAGCGATTTAAGGACCCACGACTTGAGCGCGGTCTTGAAACCGTCGGAATACAGGCCGCCCGTTTCAAGCATGTTCAAGCGGTCGACAATGAGCGAGGAGTCGGCATCGGGCTGCGCGCGGTCTCCGGCATCGGACTGCGCAGCATTTCCGGTATTAGACTGCGCACGGTTTTCCGTATTAAACTGCGCGCGGCCTTCGACGCGTTTGCGGAAACATTGCCAGAAAGCGGATTCCTGCGGGGCCATCAGCGCGGAATCCCCGAGGCGCCAGCCAAAGCGCATATCCTCGAGCGAGAAATCGATACCGAAGGTCACTACCACAGGGCGCACCGCCAAGAACAGGCGGTAACTCCCCCATTCAGGGTTTAATTCGACACTAAACTTTTCCGGAAAGCCGGGCTTGAACACCTTCATGTGCAGGCGCAAGTGGTTTTCCTTTTCGGGAGTCACCGTCGGGATATCGCAATCGAGCTGTTTGAAGCCCGCAAAGACTTCATACAAAAGCAGAAGAGGTGCCTTGTGCGGATTTTCCTTGAGCTTGTCGCAGAAGGCGTCATCGATAAACGTGCGGCGGCCTTCCAATAGCTTTTTCGCCGTCTTGGGCATTTCGCGAATGACGGATTCTTCCATCCATTCACGCCACTGGTGAATCGAAAGCGCGAGTGTCGCGGGCGTCGTATCGGGCAAAAGGTCGTACGGGAAATCGAGCGTAATGCCGTCGCAGTCGCGCATCGCATCGAAGACCAACTCGCCCATCACCATACGGCTAGCGCCATTCAAGCCTTCAAAGCGGAACTGTTCAATGGAACCACCGAGAGTCGGTTCAGGCGTCTTGGCGGCGTTTTTCTTCTTGTCGCCCTTAGCCAAGGCATCGAATGCACGGTTGCTAAATCCGGAATCCGTGTAGCTTACGCCCGTTTCGCTCTGGTCCAGCCAGAATTTTGCATCGAATTTCAGGAACTGGTCGGTATGTTCGCGGACATAATCCTTGAGCGTCTTGATGGAATTGACGTTGTGCGCGATACGCGTGTAGTAATCGACCAGCGCATCTTCGCTCGGGGCGAGGCCAAACTGGCGCTT
This sequence comes from Fibrobacter succinogenes, assembly GCA_902771595.1. Taxonomy (GTDB): domain Bacteria; phylum Fibrobacterota; class Fibrobacteria; order Fibrobacterales; family Fibrobacteraceae; genus Fibrobacter; species Fibrobacter succinogenes_C. The sequence goes on from CACXXH010000001.1 coordinate 54,865, forward strand.
GCGAGCTTCCAGCGCATGCAAATCCTCGACAACGCGCTCGTTGTGCGTCATGAAAGAGAACGGACGCGCCATCTGGCCAAGCACTACGGCCTCGCGCCAGAAAATCTCGGCACATTCCTCAGGATTCACGCGGGCATAATCCACGCGGTGGCCGCGGCTAATCACAAGCCCCCTGAAGCTCACTTCTTCCACCGCTTCCACAAAACCGCGTTCCTGGTTCCATGTGGGCGCAAACCAGCGACGCGTGCAGAAAGGTTCCGCCACCTGCAAAATCCATTCGGGCTTGATTTCGGCGCCCTTGTTGAGGAATATGCGGCTCGTCTCGCGGACTTCGGCACTAAACATCCATTCCGCGCTCTTGCCGTAAAGGTCACTGCCCGGGAATACATGCGTCTCGCGACCGCTCACCAGGCGGTAACAGCCGTTCTCGATATCGCGGCGCGCAATGCCGCCCAAAAATCCAGAAAGGAGCGCAATGTGCAAGTTGTCGCGGTGGAAACTGTCCAGCGGGCAGACGCGATTTTCGAATTTCACGTCGAGGATGCGCCCGAACTGTTCGTACAAATCAATCCATTCACGGCACCGCAAAAAGTGCAGGCTGTTCTTGTCGCAGAACTTGCGCAACTTATTCCAGGTCTTGCCATCCCATTCGGCACAGAAAGCGTTCCACATGCAGATGAACGTGATGAAATCGCTCTTGTGGCCTGCAAACTTGCGGTGCAGTTGCCTAATGCGGGTGCGTTCCGGCTCTTCGCTCGGCACCACACGCGGGTCCTGGATGCTCAGGGCAGAACAAACAATCAATGCGGGTTGCAACACGCCGGCATCGCGCGCCCGCAGGAGCACCGCCGAGAGGGCCACGTCCATCGGGAGGCGGGTCATTTCGCGCCCGAGCTTGGTCACATGCCCGCTGGAATTATCGGCGGTCAACGCGCCGAGTTCAAAAAGCGTCTTGTACGCGCCGCGGAACGCCGAATGCGGCGGCGATTGCAGGAACGGGAAGTTTTCGAGTTCCAGCCCGAGACTGCGCAACTGCAGGACAACGTTCGCGAGATTACTCCGCCGGATTTCCGGCTCCGTAAACTCGTCTCGCTTCTCGAAATCTTCAGGAGAATAGAGCCTGATACAGACACCGGGTTTCACGCGCCCCGCACGCCCTGTGCGCTGCCGGGCACTCGCCTTCGAAATGTCCTCGACAGGCAAGCCCTGGATTCGCGACTGCGCATTATACCGCGAAATGCGGGCCGTACCCGTATCGACCACGTAGGCAATACCCGGAATCGTAAGGGAAGTTTCCGCAATGTTCGTCGCAAGCACCACGCGGGTCTTTTCGGTCCGCCTGAAAATGCGGCGCTGTTCGTCCGGGCTCATGCGCCCGTACAGCGGGAGGATATCGAACGTCGCGGAATCCAGTTCGTGCGCCAACTCGCCCGCCAAATCCTGAATGTCGCGTTCCGTAGGCAAAAAGCAAAGCAAATGGTCGCGGTGGCGCGTTTCCAAATCGAGAATCGCATCACGCGCCTCGTCAAGCAAGCCGGAATCGCCCTTGCCGCTGGTGTCGAGCGCCGCCCGCGCCGCCAAGCCGCCGTCAAAGAAATACTCCACATCCACCGGGAACGTGCGGCCTTCGGCCTCCATCACGCAGCTGTTGTCGTAAAATTCCTCGAAGAGTTTCGCATCCAGCGTCGCCGACGCCACAATCAGCTTGAAATCCGGGCGTTCGTGCAGCACCGTCTTGAAAATGCCGAGCAAAATGTCAATGTTCAGCGAGCGTTCATGCGCTTCGTCAATCACGATGGCCGAATACTGGCGGAACAGCCTATCTCGACGGAATTCCTGCAACAGGATGCCATCCGTCATCACCTTGATGGGAGCGTCGCTCTGGCCCTGTTCCCAAAAACGGATTTTGGTGCTGACTAGCGTTTCGTCCTTCAGTTCTTCGCGCAGGCGGTCTGCAATCGAAATCGCCGCCAAACGCCGCGGTTCCGTCACACCGATTTTGAAAGGCCGCGCATTCTCGCCACCATCGACAGCGCCCGCATTCTTACCAGTGAACCACTCCAGCAAAAACTTCGGCAACTGCGTCGACTTGCCAGAACCCGTGTCCGCCTTGACAATCACCACCTGGTGTTTTTCGAGCAGCTCAAAAAACTCTTCCCGATGTTCAACGACAGGAAGCTCTGGGTAAGCAATTTTCAAGTTCTCGTAAGACATTTGACAATGGATAATTGATAATGGATAATGGATAATAGATGATGTAAAATTATCAATCATCAATTATCAATCATCAATCACTCTTTAATATGCCCGCACTTGTCGCAGGTGAGTTTATAGCTGTTGTCCGGGTCAACGACCATCACGCCGTCGCATTCCGGCACTTCGCACGGGAGTTCGCCCGGCATCACTTCACGGTAAGTCTTTTTTTCTTCCATTGGCACAATTATAGAAAATCAATCCTTCACGCACCGCACCGAAAGTGCAAATCGCTTCGATTGTTTGTCAAAAGCCACATACGAAGAACCAAGCCTTACCTGCACAGCAAGCGTATCATTTTCATCGGCAGCCCAATAGTAATCATAGACAGTCTCACCCCAACCATCGCTGCTATAAGAACGGTGCGCGACATCGTCAAATCCCAACGTATCAACTTCGCTGTCATTATGAAGAGATACGAACATATCCACCAAGGTTCTCCACTCCGTAGAATCAGGCAAATGCCACCCTTCGGGGCAAGCCTCCTCCGCCTCCTTCCATAAGTAATACCAATTGGACGAATCGCACACGCCAAGTAAATTCGTATGGCATATTACAGAATCCGACTTGTACCGCAAATTTTCTGCCAGCCACTCCTGGTCTTTCGTTATCAGCGTCCTGTAAACCTCGTCGTCCCGATTGTCCGTCATTTTTCCAAAAGAATACGGAGCTTCATACGAACTCGACGAAGACGATGCGACAACGGAGCTACTCGACGACACCTTTTCAGCAGACTTCACACAGCGAAGGGAGTACGCATTTTCAAGATCGCGAGCGCTAAAATCAAACACATTTGATTTGTACGAAATATTGAATATATTGGCAAACCCAGCCAAGCTCGCATAATCCGTCCAAAAGTATGCGTCTACACCACCATTTATATACTTTCCTTTCACCCTCGCCCCAGCAGGCAATGCCGAAAAACCGATTTCGTCGGTATTGTTGTCATTTTCAAGCCACCCCGCAACCGACTTCAACTGGAACGGTTTCAGATTCTGGTTATACAACAAATGCTGAACCTCATTCCAGCCGGGCACGACAAAGCCCTCCGGACAGATACCCTTCCTATCTGTCCCTAGGAATTTGTATGTCGAATCATAATCAACGGCAGCGAACCATGAATAAAGCCTTCCGCCCTTCTTGCAGTTTTCAGGTTTATCCTCATAGCACCAGGATTTACCCTTCAGATTCGGAGTCTGCACGCTATCCGCATACTCCAAATTTTGTGCCATCCAGGTCATCCCGGCTATAGTAATAGTCCTGTAAACATGATTGTCTCGCTCATCCGTAATTTCGCCATATTCGATGTCTTGATTCTGGTATTCATCGGCATCGAGATCATTTGCGTACAAAAGCAAGCCTTCTTTTTCCCGTTCCTCCAAGACCGCATCGCTCACAACATAATCGTCTTCGGCACAAGCAGTCAATGCAAGGAGAACAAAAAGAACATGTATCGGCAAAAATTTTATTCTGGCCAACTTCATCATCATTCATCCTTAAGGCAACGAATAGACGCAGCCACATCTTCATTCAATTCTTTGAATTCAATTCCCGAAGAAGAATCCGCATAGAATCCCGAAGCCACATGCTCAGCCCAGATGGAATAATCCCACGACCAGAAATGGGCAACACTCCCTTCCATATGAAGCGAGCCATCCGCACCATACCAATACCCCACCGGAACAGCATTCCAGCCATAAGCGTCGACGCCAGCATTGTCATCCCAGCCTTCAGATGACTTAAGCACATTCCAAGCGCCTTCCTTTCCACCGACAACGGCAAAAAGCTTTTTCCAATCGCGTATCGAAGGTATATGCCAGCCTTCGGGACATATGCCCCGAACCGGATCCTTAATATTGCAAGCCAACAAGCGCTCGCAACCCACGGTATTATCGCTATATTCACCCTTAGTATCTACGGCTGTACTCCAGAAATAGAATCCCGCAGCGGGCGCATCCTCGTGAGCGAATTCAAGATTTTCAGCCATCCAAGTCTGCGTCCCTATTTGCACAGTCTTGTAGCTACGATCATCGCGTTCGTCCTTCAACGAACCGTAAGAACAGTAGTCCTTCTTCCCGGTCCGGCAAGGAGAAACAAGTTCCAGTTCCATTTTCTCAATTTTAACAGCATCCGAAAGCAACGGAGAATCCATCACGCAACGAACAGAAAAACGCTGGCCCTTACCGAACGCACCGCCCTCGACATACGAGAACTCTTCCCCGCCAAAATAGACTCCACGGGCAGAACCGCTCGATATATCCGTTCCCGTCCAAAAGAAGGCGCCATTATTCTTGTTCGTGTAAAACGCATCACCGGGATTACGCCCTGCCGGCAAAACGCAGAAACCATATTTATCCACCCCGTTTCCGTCCCATTTCCACTCCGACTTCGATTTAAGAGCAATGCTTGCCGACAAAGAATCTCCGACGGTTTCCACGAGATCATTCCATTCATCGGCAGTCGGGAGATGCCAACCCTTCGGACAAATCCCGCGGTGTTTCTCGATGGACTTGCAATAAAAATCGTCTATCGAAGAGAATACGCTCTTCGAGTCCATGGCGACATCCCAAGTATAGTACATCGCAAATGAATCGCATTTTCCCGTAGAATCCTTATAGCACGGATTGCGATTGGACTGCGCAGCATTCGATCCCGCAGCACTTTCATAATCAAGGTTCAGGTTCTCGGCCATCCAGGTCTGTTTCCCTATAGTCACAATCTTGTAGTACTTGCCATCGCGCATATCCTTCAGATATCCATTTTCAGCGAACGAGGAATCGATACCATCGAAAGAAGGCTTCGCATATTCCGCCGTATCGGCGCTGCAATAGTGATAAACAGGCTTTTCCCCCAGAATGCAGCGAACGCTCGCAAGCCAAGACGAATGGACCCACATAAATTCGCTTTTGACACTCCCGTTTTTTAACCGCATCGTGTAGCGGGGACTGTCTTCTATCGACATCCAAAGATACGCTTCCTCGCCCCTATTAAAGAACGAATCGACTTCCGCACCCAAAGAACCCCGCCCCCCCGGTAAAACACCAAATCCGTAATAATCAATACCGTTTCCGTTATATAGCCCGGCATTCCACCTCTTGTTGCCACTCCAGGTATCCTGCCGCTTTTCGTAATTCACCCACAAGTCCTTCGATTTGAGCGTATAGCCCGATTTATCATCATTATTTGCTTTGCCAACCAGTTCAAGTAGCATTTCGTAATCGACCTTCGAGGGCAAACGCCAGCCTGCAGGGCACGCATCTTTTTGCGCAAACGTACCCGTATACAGCATGCCATAAACCTTGCATAGCGAATCCGAATGCGCATAGCATACCGACTCGGAGTCACTTGCAAAATACGCAAGATTTTCGGCCATCCAAGTCTGCGATCCTATTTTTACGGTCGCATATTTATGGCCATCGCGAGAATCCACGAACGACCCCTTTTCGACACTGGAGGGATCCATGAGCCCCGAAACATCCAAGGTATCTACCTCGATATCCAATACTTCCGCCTTGTTTTCGACGGAATCCTGCACGCAGCGAACAGAATAACCATATTGCTTCTGCTTGTCTTTGCTGGATTCATCATCCATGTCAAAAGAATGAATGACAACGGTAGCCTCGTTGGAAGAATACTCCGTCGAAGTCCAGAATACGCTTTCGAAACCAGCATTGTAAAAGTTCCCCCTCGCATAAAATCCGGTCGGCAACACGGTATACCCAGACGCGTTATTACCTTCACCACCACTGCGCCAGCCCTTGTGCGCCTTGAAAGCCGATGCGGACTTGCCATGCATGATGCGCTGGAATTCGGAAAGCGACGGCAGGTGCCAACCATCAGGGCAAACGCCTTGCTGGAAAACAGAATGGAGGTATTGTGCCGACGTTGTGTATTTCCCATTATTATATACCGAAGCAATATTCATGGCTGCAGCCCAAGAATAAAGTCTTCCACCCACATTGCAGAAATCCGGTTCGTCATTGTAGCACCAACTGCCATCCGCAATATTGGATACGAGCGAGCTGTCCGAAAAGTTGAGATTCTCCGCCATCCAGACGCTATTCCCGAGCTTCACCGTCTTGTAGACCTTTCCATCGCGCGGGTCCGTCATCTCGCCATATTTTACCTTGGAGTTCATATATTCCGAGGCGCTTTCCGCCTGAGTATAGACATCGATATCATGAATGGACGGATCTTCATCGTTCCCCGGCTTGACAGGTTCTTCGTCGAAGCAGGCTGCGAAAAAGAGCGAAAGCAAAGCGAGGAATACGGGCTTTTTCAATGAGTTAATTTTTTCCTTCTTATTGCAATTCATCGTTTTTCCCCTAAGAACGCTAAGTTTGCATCACGTATTTTTCTATGACCTCGGTAATTCCCGAATGGTTGTTGTCGTTTTGGGTCACATAATCAGCAACGTCCTTCGCCACCTGCGAGGCGTTCGCCATTGCGACACCGACACCAGCCGCCTCTATCATGGGGCAATCGTTTTCTTCGTCGCCCACGGCAATCGTATCGGCAATAGACACCTTGTAATAATCCGCCATAAACCGCACCGCATCGCCCTTGTTGCTCTGCATATGCGAAAACTCGAGCATTTCAGGCTTGCTGAACACGTCGAACAGCTTGCCCGCCGTAGTCTTGCGCATATCGGCGCGGAAATCCACGAGGCCCGAATGTTCGAAGGGCGTAATGATGTTCACCTTGATGGGCGGTTTAACAACGACGTTTACAAACTCGCCGTAATACTCGCGGATATCCTTCACGACCACGTAATCCATCTTCATCAGCCGGCAATATGTCTTGAGCTGTTCCGTCTCGTATTCCGAAACAACCAGGTCGCCCGAGTAGGTATGCGCGTGCATTCCGCGGGCATGCGCCGCATCCATTATGGCCTTGACCTCATCGACGGGAATGTAGCGCGTAAGGATGGGTTTCTGTTCACCGCAATCGTAGATGAGCCCGCCGTTGAAACTTACAAGCAAAAAACCCGGTTCCAAAAAACCGTACTTCTCGGCAATCTGCTTCACGCTGGTGAGCGGCCGACCCGTTGTCATCACGAACTTGTGTCCCGCATCAATCATCGTGCGAATAGAGCGCATATCGGTATCCGAGATGCGCTTGTCATCGGTCAGCAAAGTACCGTCCAAGTCCGTAAAGAATATCTTCATCACTATACAATATAGTATTCAGACAAACGCAAATTAACAAAACATCTCATTTTGCCGCTTTTCGGGCATTTTTAGAAGATAAGATGCAATTTTTACGGATACAAGTTTAATCTTTGACGCAGCGGACTTTATTTCTTTTATTTTTTTCAGTCCCAATATAGTTTGCATTTTCCATAGCCATCTGCAAAATCAAGCCGCCCGCATGTGTATCGGATTCATCCCAAGAACTCCAAAAAAGCACAGAATAGCCCAAACTCAAGGGAGAGCCACATGAAGAACTTGTATAACCGGCAGGATAAGCCGAAAATCCCAAAGCATCCGTTCCATCGTTACTTGCCATTCCCATGTACTGCCAACCAGTCGTAGTCATAAGATCAAAGCCTTCGCCAGCAGATTCAATCAAGGTGTTGAAATCGTCCATACTAGGCAAATGCCAACCTTCAGGACATATGCCCCGCACAAGGGACGTCAAATTGCAGAGAATGCTGTCGCCACAGGCTATGCCCTTTGCGCTTAGAGCGACGCTGTCAATCGCATCGGCCCACGTATAATATTGACCTTGCCCGAGGACATCGACATAACTTCCTTCGGTGCAGGCGGATTCTTCCGTCGCAAAATTGAGGTTTTCGGCCATCCACCATTGATTTCCAATTTTCACGGTCTTGTATGTCCGGCCATCGCGCTCGTCCGTCAGCGTTCCGTACTCGCAATCATCATGCAATTGCGTCTTGCAACGCGTTGCCAACGTAGTTGGGCCAGCCGAACTGCTGCTAAGCCTTTCGCTGGATACGGATTTTCCACCATCCGGACGTACCGCGAAATCGCTGCCGTCGTCGCCACAGGCGGCAAACATCGCCGCACCAAAAAGAATGTAAAGCCAATGGGAACGCATCTTTTCTCCTATTATGCTTCAAATATAATAAAGCTCCCTGTTGATTCAGGGAGCTTTTAAGGATTTTACAGCAATTGTCTACAGGCTCTACAGGCTAGAAGAACATGTCTCCGAAGCGGACGATGACGCCGGCGAACACGACACTCACCATGGTCATGAGCTTGATGAGGATGTTGAGCGAGGGGCCGGCCCGTGGTCATCACGAACTTGTGGCCCGCATCGATTATCGCACGGATAGAACGCATGTCGGTATCCGAAATGCGCTTGTCATCAGTCAGGAGCGTACCGTCAAGGTCTGTGAACAGAATTTTCATCTTTCCCTAATATAGCATTCAAATAGGGACAAAATAGCGGTATAACGCAAAATACCGCCCAGCGGTCGATATCAGGCGATAAAGTGCAGAATTATGGAATTAGTCCTTGACGCAGCGGACGGAGAATCCGAACGCTTTAGTATCGCCGCCATCAGTCGACAGATACGCAATATCATTGTTATTACCCACACTCATATTGTACACTTCTTGATTTTCCTCTGTGGAACTCCAAAAGCCTGCGACGGTCGCCTCATGATCATCGAAGCAAGGATCCCCCCAGGAACCAAACATGTATTCCCCAGGAAGCGCCGAGAAGCCGGACTCATTCGTACCAGTGCCTCCCAAGTACCAGCCAAATGCAGACTTGAGCGCCGAACCGGTCTTTGAATTCCCACCGACGGCAGTCAATAGAGTTTCAAATTCCGTTTTGCTCGGCAAGTGCCATCCATCCGGGCAAACGCCCTGAATATTCCCCGACGGCAGGGAGCACGTTTTCCCATAGCCGCATTCCTCCTCAGTTTTGCCAACCGCATCCGCCCACCAATAAAGACGGCCGTATTTCTCGCAAAATTTCGTAGAATCGATAAAGCAGTGGCTAGAGGCCGTTTCAAAATTGAGATTTTCCGCCATCCATACCTGGTCTCCAATTTTCACGGTCTTGTACGTTCGACCGTCGCGGGAATCTGTCAACTCGCCATATTCAACATTCGGGTTGAACGGACTCTCGCTAGACAGGGATGACTGTTTTTCACCCTGGAGACAACGGACAGAATAAGCATTTTGCTTGGACACTCGCCACCAAGACTCATACGTTTCACTATAGTACAAACGCATCACGTACGTTTCATCGTCGTTGAACTCCGACGCATTCCAAAAATCAACCACAACGCCCACACCGCCATATTTGCCATTGTCCATACCGCCAGCAGGTAATGCAGAAAAACCAGAAATATTCGTATCATCATAAGTTTGCACATAGTCAAAATATGAACCGACTACAAGAAGAGGATTCCAAACGGCACTAGACTTAAGCGCAACACCAGCGTAAGCTTTGTTTGAAACAGCTGTAGTCAACAAGGTATCCCATTCGGCCCAGCGTGGCAAGTGCCACCCGCTCGGGCAAGCATCCACAGCAGCATACCAAGTGTAGAGCCGGCCAAACTTGGAGCAGCTACTTGCGGAATCTCCATAGCAATAACTATTTGCCGATTCGTAGTTCAGATTCTCCGCCATCCACACCTGATTGCCAATTTTCACGGTCCTGTAGGTCTGGCCATCGCGGGAATCGGTCAGTTCACCATACGAAATTTTCGGGTTAAAAATACTTACACTACTGCTAGACTCACTCGTCTCGCTTGAACTTGACACCGGTGTAACGCTGGAAGAAGAATTTGCAGAACTGCTGCTTGATTTTGCACTGCTGCTCGTCATGGCGGCCTCGGAGCCGCCATCTCCCTTACTGCTACTGGACACACTTGTCTCGCCATCGCTCGACTGCGGTGTGACGCTAGAGGAAGACCTGCTAGAGGAACTACTTTTCTCCTTAACCCATTTTTCATTCACGCACACATAGGTGGCAGAATTTTCCACCACATATGCCTCCATCCCCTCCCGTATGTCGTTACAATCGGGAAGTTCACCAAAAGTATTCACTTCCAAGGAGAGGGGGGATCCAAATATATTTTCTGTTAAGGGATCAGTTGCGTTTTTGTCGCCACAGGCAGAAAATGCGACAAGGGCAATTGTCGCCAAAAACGGCATCAGGATTTTGGACGGAAATTCCTTCGCCATAGTGACCTCCTGTACATAAACTATACTTTTTGATTTCAAACGTCAACAGGCCGATTACAGCTTTTACCCAGAAATCGGCCAGTAACTAATAACTAATAACCAATGACTATTGACTAATGACCATTAAAAAAACATATCGCCAAAGCGGACGATGACGCCGGCAAACACGACGCTCACCATGGTCATGAGCTTGATGAGGATGTTGAGCGAAGGCCCGGCGGTATCCTTGAACGGGTCGCCCACGGTATCGCCCACCACGGCAGCCTTGTGCGTATCGGAGCCCTTGCCACCGTAGTTGCCCTTCTCAATATACTTCTTCGCATTGTCCCAGGCACCGCCCGCGTTATTGAGCATCGTCGCAAGCGCAAAGCCGCACGCAAGTCCGCCCGCCAACAGGCCGAACACGCCCGCAACACCCATGAACAGGCCCACCAGCACGGGCACCACCACAGCAAGCACCGAAGGCAAAATCATTTCGCGCTGGGCACCCGTCGTCGAGATTTCCACACAACGCGCATAATCGGGTTCACCCGTCCCTTCCATGATTCCGGGAATCTCGCGGAACTGGCGACGCACTTCTTCCACCATCGCGCTGGCGGCTCGACCCACCGCCTTGATGGTGAGCGCGCAGAACACGAACGTCATCATCGCACCGATGAACAGGCCCCCAAGCAACATGGGGTTCATCAAATTCAAGTTATAGATGTGCATGAAGTCCACATAGTTCACCTTGCTTGCGACCAACCCGAGCAGGTCCCCGCTCTCAGAAATCGCACGCGTACCGCCGTCCAAGAACTTCACGCCGGCAATACCCGAAAGCGCATTCGCAAGGTCGTTCGCACCGTTCGCGAACGCCACTGAACCCACCTTCCACACGCCCTCCGCAGAGGATGCGAGGTGCCCGAGCCAAATCTTCACTTCTTCTACGTAAGATGCGAGAAGCGCCATCGCGGTAAGGGCGGCAGAACCGATCGCGAATCCCTTGCCCGTCGCAGCCGTGGTATTCCCGAGCATGTCGAGTTCATCGGTACGGGCGCGCACTTCGGGATCGAGACCAGCCATTTCGGCGTTACCGCCCGCATTGTCCGCAATCGGCCCGAACGCATCGGTCGCGAGCGTGATGCCGAGCGTACTCAGCATGCCCACCGCGGCAAAGCCCACGCCGTAGAGGCCCATCGCCATGTCGCTAAATCCGCCAGCACACCCGAACGCAGAAATAATGCCGATAACAATCGTCACCACCGGAAGCCCCGTGGAGAACATGCCGACGGAAATGCCGTCGATAATCGTCGTCGCGGCCCCGAGCTTGGCCTGGCCCGCGATACCGCGCGTGGGCTTGTACGCATCGGAAGTATAGTGCTCGGTAAACTGCCCGATAAGGATACCCGCAGCAAGGCCCGAAAGCACCGAGCCGAAAATGCCCATTGAAATGAAGTCAAACTTCACCAGCACGAGAAGCGCCACGAGGATAAGCACCGAAGACCCGAGCGTTCCCGTAAGGAGAGAACGCAGCAGAGACTTTGTGTCGGCGGTTTCTTTCGTACGTACAGCGAAGATGCCCGCGAGCGAAAGGAGTATTCCGATTGCAGCCACCACCATCGGGGCAATCACGAGCTTGATACCGCCCATCGGGAGGGCCGCCCCGAGAGCCGCCGTCGAGAGAATGGAACCGCAGTAAGATTCGTAAAGGTCGGCGCCCATCCCGGCGACGTCCCCCACGTTGTCACCGACGTTATCCGCAATGGTCGCCGGGTTGCGCGGGTCATCCTCGGGGATGCCCGCCTCGACCTTGCCCACAAGGTCGGCGCCGACATCGGCCGCCTTCGTGTAGATGCCTCCACCCACGCGGGCAAAGAGAGCCTGCAGGGAAGCGCCCATGCCGAAGGTAAGCATGGTCGTGGTGATTTCCACCATCTTCGCATGCGCCCATTCCGCATTGTTCACCATGTCGGCAGTCCACGCCCCGAGAGAGAGCTTGGATGCCACATCGGCGCCAAAGTTCCACACGTTGTTATCGTAAATGTAGTTGAGCAAGAAGAACCAAGCCGAAATATCCAGGAGGCCAAAGCCCACCACCACAAGGCCCATCACGGCTCCGCTACGGAACGCGATGACAAGCCCGCGGTTCAAACTGCTGATGGCACCGTTCGCCGTGCGGGAACTCGCGTACGTCGCCGTCTTCATGCCCAAAAAGCCGCAAAGCCCGCTGAAGAAGCCGCCCGTAAGGAAGGCTACCGGCACGAACGGGTTCTGGATGCCCATGACGGCAAGCACCACGAATATAAGGAAAAGCACCGCAAAAACGATGGAAACTGTCTTGTATTGCCGCCGGAGGTAGGCAAACGCCCCTACGCGCACAAAATGCGCAATCGCCTTCATTTTCTCATTGCCGTCGGGCTGCCGCTTCATGAACCTGTAAAAGAAAAACGCCATGGCGAGCGCAAACAACGCTGCAACCGGGACCAGGAACCAATAAGCTGGAATAGTAAGCATTGAAACCTCTTTCTACTAAACCTTTGGCCGGCATCCGACGACCTTATAAAGAAATCTATAACGAAAATCCTAGAAAGAACGCTAAATTTTGTTTAAATTTACACTCCATGCTGGAAAACCTCAATTTCCATTTCGAATTCTACGACTGGCTGCTCGTTTTCATGGTCACGGCGCTCGGAGTCTTCAGCGCCTACACCAAGGACCCCCAGCTCAAGGCCGTCGCGGCGACCATCCCCATCCCCTGCGGATTCGCCTATATCGCCGTCGGACTCCCCATGGGCACCGCGAACGCCATCTCGGGTTTCATGTGCCTCCTTTACGTGCACATCGTACGCATTCTTCACTATAAGGTAAAGGTTCCCATAATCCCCTCCATCGCCCTCGGCCTTGCCTTCTTCGTCGCGCTCGGGACCTTCCTGATGCCCCGCATCCCGGACGGGGAAGCCTTCTTCATCGGGGCCTGCCTCTTCGACTTCACCGTGGGCGTCATCCTCTTCCAGAAGCAAAAATACAAGTCCGGAGTCCGCTACAAGACTCCCCTGCCCGTCTACATCAAGGCTCCCGCTATCGCGGGCGTCGTCGCGGGCCTCATGGTCATAAAGAGGCTCATGGGCGGGTTCTGCACGAGCTTCCCAATGATGAACTCCATCGTGAGCTACGAATCGCGCTTTTCGCTGGGTGACCAGTGCCGGCAACTTCCGCTGTTCCTCATAGCGGGCCCGTTCATGTTCGCCGAGATGCGCTACCTCGAGATATTCCTGCACCTGAACCACTGGATTGTGCTCCTGTGCGGCTACGTCCTGTTCGCCAGCATCTACTGGCCGCTGAACAAGGAGCTCAAACGCAGGAACGAGATGGCCGACGCGTCGTATTCAGACAAAAACAAGTAAAAAACGCCACATAAAAGCGTTTTTTACCCCCTTTTGCCAATTTTTTACTTGTAAATTCCGCTCCAAATAATTAGATATTCAAGAGAACTATAGATGCACCACGAGGAGCCCTATGAAAAAGATTGCACTTCTTCCGATATCACTGTTTGCAGCACTCTCCATCACCGCCTGCGGTGACAGCGAGTCCGGCAATCCCGTCACCCCCGAAGGCGGTAGCCAGCCAGCCCTTTCTTCGGAAGCACTCCCCGGTTCCTCGGATGCACTCCCGACATCTTCCGCGACTGTTCCTGGTTCCTCCGAAACGGTTCCGCCCGCATCTTCGGCAGCCGTCCCGGCTTCTTCCGCGACTGTCGAAGCTCCGGTTGAATTTACCACGGATGCGGTAGCCATCCCCGACATGGGCTGTACCTCCGAGCCCCTCTCGTTCGGTTCGGGCGTCAAGGTAACCTGCAACGGGGAATTCGTGGGCAACATCGTCGATGACAGCGATCCCTCCGCATTCGACCCGAATGCAGCCGCCTACACGAGCTTCATCGGCATCAAGAAGGTTTTCGCCGCAATCCAGCCCACGGACAAGGCCGTGTTCATACTGCGTCACGGCGACCGCACCAAGTCTGAAGAAGGCGGCCTGCTGACCGGCCTCGGATACGAACAGGCTATCGCCGTAGGCAAGAAGATCGCAAGCACCGAGGAAGTCAAGTTCTGGCACTCCGAAATCGAACGCACGCTGCAGACCAGCATGGGTATAGCCCAGGGCCGCGGCCAGACCACCATATCGCACGTGGCCCTCAAGGACCTGAACGGCGGATGGTTCGAAAAGGATTCAGAAAAAATCAATGAATACAACGCCACCGTCCCGACGACATACGACGTAGTTTCCCGCTGGGCCTACAACGAATACACCGACCCGACCGTCACCTACAACGACGGGTTCTACGACCTGATGGAACGCGGAGCTCAGTTCATGAACGAAGTCATCCTCGCCAAGGTCGTTCCGCAGAGCCGCATCAGCGTCGTCGTTTCGCACGACCAGATGCTCTACCCGCTCACGATTTTCGCGACAAACAGGATGCTCGAAATGAAGCACCACGAAGACAAGAGCTGGCTGAACTTCCTCGCAGGTGTCGCCGTGATCGTCCATGCGGATGGTTCCGTCAAGTACGTGCCGATTATGGGCCTCGACGAAGGCACCATGTCTAGCTAATTTAGGGCATGGACAGCCTGAACCTAAAGATTATCGCCCGCATAAAAAGCGACTTCCCCGAAAAATTCGGGATACCCCGCCAGAGCGGGCTTGTCCCTTCTTTGCGTTCCGTGATTCGCTTTGAACCGGAATTCAGGAACGCCGATGCACTGCGTGGGCTAGAAGGCTTCAGCCACCTGTGGCTCATCTGGATTTTTTCGGAAAACGTGCGAGGCACATGGCACCCGACTGTGCGCCCACCGCGCCTCGGAGGGAACACCAGACTCGGGGTTTTCGCCACAAGGAGCAGCTTCCGCCCGAACCCCATCGCAATGAGTTGCGTGAAAATTGAAGGCATCCGCCTAGATGCTCCCGACGGGCCTGAAATTATCGTGAGCGGAGCCGACCTCATGGACGGCACCCCCATCGTCGACATCAAACCCTACCTGCCCTACGCCGACAGCGTCCCCGAAGCGAAGGGCGGATTTGCGGAAGCGCGCCGGTACGACTGCCTACAGGTGGAAATCTCCCCCGAAATTGCACGCCTGGTACCGGAAGGCAAGTTCGATGCCCTCGTCGAAATTTTGCGGCAGGACCCGCGCCCGCACTACCAGGACGACCCCGAAAGGATTTACGGGCTATCCTTCGCCAGCAAGAACATCAAGTTCAAGGTTGCGGGCAACACGCTCACCGTCATCGCCGTAGAATAAAAAATACCCGGGGCAAACAACCACCCCGGGCACATTCTCATCCAGATATCATTCTGGCTTATTTAATTTGCACCTTCTGTACGGAACGGACGGAGCCGACCTGGACAGACAGCATGTAACTGCCCTGCGGGAGCATTGACGCATCGAAACCGAGCGTACCCATGGAATAGCTGTTACCGAAGTCGAGCAGCATCTTGCCCTGCATGCTGAACACCTTCGCAGACACCGTATTGCCGTTCACCTTGACCGGAACGGTCACGCGACCCGAGTTCACGACAGCCTTCCCGATAACGGAAGACGCCGCAGCGACCGCACCGATGGATTCGGTCGAAGAACTGGAACGGTGAACGTGATGATGGCTGGAACTGGAAGCGGTCACGCTGCTGGAACTTTTCGGAGCAACTTCGCTCGAAGTGGGCCCAACGGCGGAACTGGATTCGGCTACGGAACTGGAACTGGTCGCTGTCGCCACGGGCTTAATCTTGTCACCCAAGACCTCGATCATCTTTTCGGCGTAGCGCTTACCGAAGTCGCGGTATTCCTGCGAGGTGAAGTGCACGTTCTGGCCATCGCCCAGAGCCTGGTTGAATCCTTCGGAAGACACCACGTAGAAGTTCTTGGACTGCTGCGGGAGCTTTGCGATGTTGTTGTTCGCGCCCTTGCTCACGCCGCTGCGCAGCACTTCACCCGCGAGGAACGGGATGTCGCTACCGAGACCCAGGTCCTTGATGATGTTGTCGTAGACCTTCTTGACCGCAGAAGGCCAATTGCCGTCACCGGCGTCCGTTTCGCCCTGGTGGAAGATAATGCCCTTGATAACGCCGTCTTCCTGAGCCTTCTTGGCCATTTCAATCAAGCGACCGTAAGGGTTTCCGCCATATTGATTAATGTAACCCGTCATCCAGCTCTGCGTTGCCGTGGCTGTACTGATATAGCTCTTGTAGTTATCCTTGTCGAACAGTTTGATGCTGCACCCCGCAACCGCAACCACAACGACACCCACCTTGATCTGGGAATCGGTCTTTTCGACCATCGTACGGCCAAAATAGTCCGTAGGGCCTAATTTAGCATTGTTACAATGAGCCAGCGGAGGCGTAGCCTTGGCCCACTGCCCCTTCGTCTTGCCGGAACAGGAACCGTTGTCCGCCGACCAGAGTATCTGGAAACGCTCGTCAACCGTCTTGTCCTGGTTTTCGATATTGCCCTGGCCTTCCATGTTGGACTGACCAAACGCGAGATAGATGTGGAAGTTAGGATCCGGTGCCGCATAAACGACCGATGCCGCACAGGCCGCCAGAATTATTTTTTTGATTGTCATTTTACACTCTCCATAAACAACAGCAGAACTAACCCAATTCTGCCTGCGTATTAATATAGATAAAAAAAATTGGATGTCCGCCCCTACAGCCATTATCTGTTGTAGCATGGCGCAACACACAAAAGAAGCCTTTCTCGGTGCCTTTTTTTCGTTTTTTACCGAATTTTCACACAATCCCATACCGCTAAAACGAACATTTATTTATATTCCCTATGTATTTATCGGAGGAATCCAATGAAAAAGATTATCATGACGGCCATCGCGGCCGCAAGCGTATGCCTTCTTTCCGCCTGTGGCGGTGACGACTCCAAGCCTTCTCGTGCTGACATGTGCGCCAAGGGCCTGAACGAAGATTGCCTCGTCGGCCTGTGGAACCTGCAGTCCATCCAGAGCAAGGACGGAAGCCAGATTTTCACGGACTTCGGCACCACCCCGAGCACGCTCGAATTTATGGACAACGGACAGTTCCATTTCGTGTTCACGAACAACGGCAGTGTTTCCGAAATGGCCAGTGACGGCTGTGGCGGCACAGACAATTACGGGACATGGGAAATCACGGGCAGTGTCCTCAAGCTGAAGATTGGCCGTACCGACTGTCTGGAAACTGGCCGCAGCTACACGCTGACGCCGACCATCACCGAACGCAACCTGAACCTGAACACGGTCGTCTTCCACGAAAACGACATGACCGACAATCTCACGAAGTCGATTTCTTCTGAATACTTCGTCCGCGTGGGCGAATAAGCGCAAGCCCGCTTCAACGCGAGGCGGGTTTCCAGCGTTTATCCTCGTACTCGTCGAGAATTTCCAGGGCACGATGCAACCGCATCTGCCCCTTTTTTGTTGCCGGAACAAACGTGCGGCAACGGTCGGCAAACACCGCGACGGTTTCTCCGGGGATACGACGCAGGCCAAGAGAAGCAAGCATTTTCTCGGCCGAATCCAATTTGCGCACGAGCTGCAAGACCGAAGCCCCGTAGTCAAAGCGCCTGCCACGACGACGCCATCTTTTCCAGACCAGGAACGACGCCAGCGCTACGACGACTAAAGCAAAAATCACATTGAAGAGCGTACTCGAAAGAACGTTGCGGGTGACATCTTGCCAGGCGCTCAACGCGACCCTCCATTCCCCGTCCCTGAGGAGGTGGAACATCCGCGCCATGCGGGCGCGTAGCGCTTCCAGCTTCATCGTCATCCACGACGGGCTTTCCGTCTTCACCACAAAAAGAGGCGGCGTCGGGTCAAAAGGCATCCACCGGCCAAGGATACTGTAGAGTTCCACCCACGCATGCGAAGAATTACGGCGGAACAGCGCATAAGGGCGCCCAGGCATGACTTCCGGATGGGCAAAACCCGTCACGTAGCGCGCCGGAATACCCGCATGCCGCAGCAGAAGTACAGACAAAGTAGCATAGTATTCACAATAACCCGAACGGGTGACCCAGAAGATGCGGAGCGGATCGGAATGCGGGCCAAGTTTGCCTTCGGCGACAGCCCTAGATTCATCGATGTGCAAAGCATAGGCAAAATTGCGCAGGAAATACGAAGCGATGGCGTAGGAATAAACATACGGCTTCAAAGAATCCGGATAGGCGACAAGCGTATCAAGTCCCATCTCCGTCGCAACCGTATCGAGGAAGCCCGCAAGGGGCGTAAACACCTGCAAGTAGGCGCTATCGGGCGTGTCGTCGTAATCCGCATTTTCTACACGAGCCGCGCCGGAATCCTTTGGCACATAGTAAAACCAATCGCCGCGTCGGATTTCGCCCTGCTTGAATATTTTCGACTTGAAATACACAACGGAATCCGCGTTCTTCGCGGCGATGGCAACGCTTCCATATGGCGCAAAAAGGAAACCGAAATTATCGAGCGTAGACTGCACCCACACGGGGCGGGAACTGTCGGCAGACGAAGCGGAATCATGCGTCTCAAAAACGGCATAATCCACCTTGTAGCGGGCAGGATAAAGCATGCTGTCGGAAAGCGCCGGCAGTTTCCAGATTCCGCCCGCATACTTTTCATAGACTGCAGCTCGCATATACGTCGGGGCAAGCGTATCCCACACGCGCAGGGCAACCTCGCGATTGTACTTGTTCACGTAATTCGATTCGAACGACCCGAGTTTCACCACAGGGTCGAAACCCATCAGGTGGCGCTTCGCAAAATAATCGGCAGCCTTTTCGCCGCGGTACTGCCCGTGCGAACGCCAGTACTTGAATCCGCCAAACGAAATCGCGGTGAAGCCTGCAAACAGGAGCAAAAACAGCGCATGTTTCCACAGTTTGCCTCCAGGCCTTCCGTAGGCATGGACCAGCAAAAGCAACGCCACGAAATTAGCCACGACACCCGCAGTACGGGCCTGGTAACAGCTAAGCAAGAGCACCGCCACGCCGTTGAAAAGGACGAACACGTCGTAACCGCCGTTCCCGAGGCTGCGTTTTTGCAGGTACGCAAGCGACAGGAGGTAATAAGCGGGAATGTAAACAAGCCAAGGAGATATTCCGTACTCCACCTCGGGGCTGAGCACCCACCAGAAGGCGAAGGGAACGATAAGCCCGTAGGCGACCGACTTGCGGTACACGGGAACGCGTGACGCATCGTAGCGGAAAAGAAGTACCGCAAACGCAACGGCAAAGGCAAAGCCGAGCCAAGGCAAGTCAGAAGAGAATCCCAGATTCAAGGACGCCGCGCAGAGGAGGAGCGTCTTCGATATTTCGCGGAAGGAGAACTTTCTCATAACGAGACCTCCCCCGCATCCAAGTTTTCGATGGGAACGAACAATGTATCGTCGTTGTGTTCGCGGGCAGAAGCGCACACCACGACCTGCTTGTGAACCAGCGAGTCCTTAACCGCAAAGAGCCCCACGCGAAGCACCGGCCCCATCGGGCGCGCCGCGGGCGACCAGAGTTCGGGTTCATCGCCGCGACCGCGGGACGCTTGTTTCCTGTCGCGAGAAACTTTTTTCGGACCGCCAAATGCTTTTTTCGGGTCGCGGGCTCGTTTTTCGCGAACACCTTCGCGGGCATAAATTTCGGCGCGAGGTATGCGGGCAAGAGTCTCGAGCAAGACGCCCGCGGCGTCCGTACCCGCAAGCGAAAATTCATCATCGCACACAAAGAGACGCCCGAGGATTCCCCGGTTCAGAAGCCACATCCCGATGCCCGCCGCAAGCCGGATCATGGGTTCGAGCACGGACTTTTCGCGCAAGTTGCGCGCCCGGGTATCGAGCACGAGCACCACGCCCGCGCCGCGTTCGCCCTCGAACTCCTTGGTGAAGGGCCGCCCGTAACGCGCGAACGCCCTATAGTACAAGTCGCGCAGGGAATCGCCCTCGCGGTACTCGCGCACGCCCGCAAAATCGAGCCCGCGCATAAAATTGCTCATCAAGAGCGGCACGAACGCAAGCCCGCTCTGGCCCGCCGTCAGGAACGGGAAGGCGGTGACGTTCTTCGGGCGCGGATACACGAGAATTTCCGTCTCGCCCACCTTGAAAGGATTGCAGAGCATGCCCTTGATTTCGGGAACCGTGAGCGAAACCTTCGGGATGCGGTAGGCGCCCCGGAACCGCGTGCGGATGCAGGCCCGCAGTTCGCCCGTGCCACCCGCGGGAACCCCGCAGAGTTCCGGAGAGTTTTCGCCATCGAGCGACGGATCCATGCGGGAGCACGACGCCCACACGCAATCGATTGCGGTTCCGGCCTGGAGGCGCACCGAGACGTAGGCATTTTCCCCCTCGGTAGCGTTCTCGACATGTGAAACGGAACCCGAGAGTTTTGTCTTTTTTGACGTGAGGAAGAGCGACGGGACCAGCGAAAGGATGAAGAGAAAAACGAAGCCCGAAAAAATCCAGGCAGCCCAGAAGCCGGCGAAGGCACCCGCGAATATGGAGAAGAGGAACAGAGCGGCGCAGGCGCGGCCCGGGTACGTGAAATATTCCCTCCACACGTAGTAGAGGCGCATCAGCAGTCCCGCACGCTTGGGCGCACGGGGAATCGCACCCAGGAACCAGCTCAAGAATCGGCGCATAGTTCCCCGCAATTCTATTTCGGGATGTCTACCTGACGGAGGATTCCGGCGAGGACATCACGGCTCGCGCCCCGTGCGGCGTCCTTCGGGAACACGCGGTGTTCCATGACCGGATAGAAGACCTTCTGGATATCGTCCGGATTCACGAAGTCACGCCCTGCGACAAAAGCGCTCGCACGGGCCATCTTGACCAGGTTGAGGCCGGCGCGAGGGCTGGCCGCAAGCCTAACGCCCGCGTCGCTGCGGGTCGCCTGCACGAGCATGACCGCATAGCGTTCGAGCGCTTCGTCGATATGCACCTTCCGCACCGTCTCGCGGGCGGCGAGAACCTCCTGCACGCTCGTAACGGCGGAGAGCCTCTGGAGAGGCGTTCCCTCGCGGTGTCCGTGCAAAATCTGCATTTCCGTTTCCAGTGTCGGGTACCCGATGGAGAGCCGCACCATAAAGCGGTCCATCTGCGCCTCGGGCAGCGGGAAAACCCCGTGGAACTCCACCGGGTTTTCCGTCGCAAGCACAAAGAAGAGTTCGGGCAGCCTGTGGGCCTCGCCCTCGAGGCTCACCTGGCGTTCTTCCATCGCTTCCAGGAGCGCACTCTGCGTTCGGGGAGAAGCTCGGTTGATTTCGTCGGCCAAGAGCACCTGCGTGAAAACGGGACCCCTGCGAATCTCGAAATCTCCGGTATTCGCCCTGTACACGGCGCCCCCCGTAACGTCGGCCGGGAGCAGGTCGGGCGTGAACTGGATACGGGCAAAGTCCGCCCCTATGGCCACGGCGAGCGCCTTCGCGAGCGTCGTCTTCCCGGTACCGGGAACATCCTCTATGAGCACGTGACCATCGGCGAGAAGCGCCATCACGAGCATTTCCACGCTGTCGTGCTTGCCGAGCAGCACGGAATCGAGAGCATCCATCAAGCGCTTTACCATATTTCCCGCCTGGTTAAAAGTTTAGGCCCTACACACCCTGGCTTTCGCGGTATTCGCCACCGAACGCCATCCCGCTCACCGAAAGAATCGGCGGGAACTGGATGCGCTTCGCGAGAGCGAGCCCGCGGAACCGCCTGTGCCATGCGCGCATATCCTCGAGCGCATCGGCCTTGGTCTTGAAAAGTTTCTTGAAGTACTTCGGGTCGGCTCCGATTTCCTTGCAGAGCGTTCCCTTCTCGAGCAATTCCTCGGTCTCGTCCAGGCCGTGGTTCCCGTCGACCCAGAAAGCGAAAAGCCTGTCGTGATACGGGTACTTGATCGGGTCGCCCTTGCCCTCGTCCACGTTCATCGCCTCGCTGAGTTCCGCACTCGCCGGCACGTCGATGGACGCCTTCGGGATAATTTCCTTCTTGCGGTTGATGTAGCCTGCCAGCTCGTACACCTGCGTCTTCCACAGGTCACCGAGAGCGCACATCACGCCGCAGGTATCGCCATAGAGCGTGCAGTAGCCGGCAGTGGCTTCGCTCTTGTTGCCGTTGCACGTGACGCCCGCGCCAAGCACCGAGGCAATCGAAAGCAGCACGGAAGAAGAACGGGTACGCGCCTGCAAGTTCTCGTAGGCAAGCCCTTCCACCTTGATTTTCTTGTCGCTGCGAACAAAGGAGCATTTTCCGAGGCTCTCGCAGACCGCGTTCAGCATATCCGAAATCGGGGCTACCATGTAGGGAGTCTTCAGGTTATTCGCCAAGTCGCGGGCCGCATTCTTCGTGGTGTCGGAATTAAACTTCGTCGGCATGTTCACGAGGTACACGTTCTTCGCGCCAATCGCTTCCGCATACAACACCGCAGACACGGCGCTGTCGATACCGCCGCTCGCGCCGATGACCATGCGTTCGATATGGAACTTCTTCAGGTTCTCGCGGATCATGTACACGAGAGCGTCGTGCAGTACCGCAATCGGTTCGGCAGGCTTCACGGACTTCTCGCCCGAAACAAACTTCACGCGGCCCTTGGTAATATCCAGCAGCGCTTCGCATTCGCGGAACTGCGGCATGCGGTAAGCCACCTTGCCCGTCCTGTCGTACACGCGGCAGCCGCCATCGAGCGCATAGATATTCTTGCCGGAATTTTCCGTCCCGACGGCACTCATGTAGACAATCGCCTTCTTGTTCTCCTTCACGAAATCCGTGCAGAACTCGTCGACAAAGCCTTCCTTTACGACAGAGAATTCCTGGTAATCCGAAACGACCTCGAAATCGTTGTCCCAGCCTTCCATGCAGCCGTCGACATAGTGGTTGTACATGCATTCATCGAGCATGGCGCTCGTACCCACGAGGATTTCGATACCGTGCGAAAGCTTTTCAAGAACCTTTTCAGCATCGTTGCACTTGATCTGGAAGCCGATTTCGTCTTGCCTGGAACCGAGCTTGAAGAGATCGCCGGATATGGCGAACTCGGGGAACAGCACCGCCTCGGCACCCGCCTTCTTCGCGCGAGCGACCGCGGCCTTCATCTTCTTGATATTTTCTTCCGGCTTTCCCGGGACAACTTCCATCTGCACTAAATAGACTTTCATAGGGCCTTCTTTTTTTCTAAAGAAATATAAAAAACGTTGCAGGAACAGACCCCGCAACGTTTTTTTCAAATTCAGACATACGCCGCCATTTTACTCGTACATCGGCACTTCCCATTCCTTCGGAATGTTCGGTTCGTCGGTATCACCGTGCGCGTACTTGAATCCCTTCTTGGAATCGAAATCCGAGACAACGCCCATAACTGCGGCAGTGCAGTCCGTGTGCTCCAGGCAGCCAGTGACCTTGAGCATGAGGTTGTCCCCATACACGTCCCACATGCCCTTCTTTTGTGCTACGGTATTAACGCCCTTTTCTGCCTTGAGTAAAAACGATTTGTCATCCTTGAGGTCGAGCATCCAGTCGACTCCGTCAACAACCACGTCCCATTCCTGAGCCATGTCCTTCGCAGAAATCTTTTCGTATTCCAAATCAGACGACTTGCACGAAAGCGACTTGCCCGTAGAGAACTCAATCCCGTATTCGGAGCTCACCGTTGCCGTGAACAAAGCCTGCAGGCGGCCGATGAAGAATAGCGGACGCAGCAAAAGTTTGCCACGATGGATGTCGTAGTAGCCGGCAGACCAAGTATTATCCTTCTCGCCCTTGTTTTCCACAATGTAGCGGCCTTCATAGAACGAGTAGATTTCCTTAGCGCCAGAATCCTGCTTGCATTCGAGTTTCTTTCCGGCAAGGTTCTCACCCTTCGATATGATGGTCGAAGACGTCTTGACTGAAGCTTCCTTCACGTCCTTGTACGTTTTGCCGTCAAGCGTGTACTGCAGCTGGTCTTCGTCGTTCACGATAAACCCGATAGAGCGGCCAGCATTCTGTTCGACGAGGGCTTTCATGGAATCCACGACGCCCTTGGCATCGATCGCCGCGACAGTAGCCTGCGAGAAGTCGATTACGCCGTCCTTGAAATCGGAGGGGGCTGCAATCCATGCGGTATCGGGAACCCAGATGGAGAACAGGCCGAGCTTCGTACCCGTAGCGAGGTACGCCTTGCCACCGAAGAAGCCGGAGAGTTCCATGTTACGTTCGAGGTCATCGAGGGTGGCGACACGCGCACCCTTGGGAATATCCCTCTTCATGGACGAGGAGGATTCTTCCGCCTTCGAAGAAGAAGACTTTTCTGTGTTGTCGGCAGAAGACAGCAAATCGTCGGAAGCATCGGACGAATTGGTGTCGCCGCAGGCACCGAGAGTAAGCGCGAGAGCCGCGCAACCGGCAAGAATGAATGAACGTTTCATGCTAAATCCTTTTTTTTAAGGAATATAACTCCTTTCTCCGCAAAAAAACAACAAAATTGCAAAAAAAGGCCTATAAAGCGGCCTCAGGGTGATATTCAAGGTCTTTTTTCGCACTTTCTATGTCCGGAACGGCGTCATAGAGGAATCCGGCTAGCGCCTGTTCGGCAGATACGCGACGGCCGCCAATACGGTTTTTGAACACCGCGAGCCTCTTCGCAAGCCACCAGGGAACGCTCAGCATCCAGTGCCGGAGGCCCGCCTGGCCAAGCACGCGACGCGCCATTTCGGCCATCGTCATCACCTCGGGCCCGGCAAGTGCATAGGTCTTGCCCACCGCCTCGCTCGCAAGCCCCGCGGCGGCAATGCCCTTCACCAGGTCCACGCTCCGTACCGGACGCTTCTTCGCGGTACCGCCGCCGGGCATCGGGTAAATCGGGAACCTGCATACGAAATCCGCGAACATGCGGAACTCCACGCCACCGCCGTCGCCTATCACGAGGGTCGGCCGCACGATGGTCCATTCAAGCCCGGATTCCTTCACCGCAGCCTCCCCCGCACGCTTGCTCGCGCCATAAGGGGTAAGCACCGGGTAGGTGACCGAAATACTCGATACATAAAGGAGCCTGCGGATGCCCGCGTCCTGGCACGCCGAAACCACGTTCCGCGTGCCGCCCGCGTTTATCTTCTCGAAGGCCCGCGGGTCGTTAGAAAGGAGAATTGCCGCCAGGTGGAACACGCAGTCCACGCCCTCGAACGCGGGACGAATGGACTTGTAATCCGCGACATTGCCATAAGCGACTTCCACTCCGGCCGGAAGCGACTGCACCAGTGAATCGCCCGGGAGCGAAAGAACGCGGACACACACACCGCGTTTCAAAAGTTCCCGGCAGAGCGCCCTCCCTACGACGCCTGCACCTCCCGTTACAAGCGCCTTCATCAGGTTTCCAGCATGTAACGGATGTCCCTGACGCGCCTCGCAAGGGCTACATCCTTGTCCATCATGGCAACCAGGGAGCGAATGGCGGCGATCACCGTGGAGTAATCGCGGTTGAAAATCTTTCCCACTTCCTGTTCCGTCTCCGAGGTGAGTTCGCGGCAGAGGAACATGGCAATCTTGCGCGGGATGGAAGCGCCCTTGTCCTGGCGCTTCGAAGAAAGCACGACCGCATCGATATTGAAAGAGGCGGCAACCGTTTCGCTGATGCACTTGAGCGTGAGCGTCGCGCCGTCGTTCTGCGGGGAGACAAGTAGCTGCTTAATGCTGTGCAGGTTCAATTCCACACCATTCAGGCTGTGCATTGCATCGAGCCAGTTGAGCACGCCTTCGATGAGGCGGAAGTTGGCGCGCGGAGGTATGGAAAGGAACCTGCAAATTTCTTCGCGGTCGTCGCTTGCGAACGGCAGGCGTTCGGATTTCATGCGGATGACGCCCATACGCGTATTCAAGTCGGGCTCGTCCATGCCGACCGCAACACAGTTTTCCAGATGGTTCAGGAGCACCGAGGTCAGCTGCGGAACGGAGGCATCCCTGGAAGGCTTCTCGCCCGCGGCAAGCTTCTTGAACGAAGCCGGATGGCGGTCGCACGAAAGGATGACCTGCTTGCCGCTGTTGCGCAGGCTGTTGATCATCTTGGCGAGGATTTCCTGGCTGTAGACACCGCTCTTGAGCAGCTGGATATCGTCAATCAGCAGCAAATCGCATTCCGAATAAAGCTGCCTGAACTTTTCCTTCAGCTCGTCGCGCTTCGCCCATTCCTTGGCGACAGAAGCCTCGACGATTGACATCGTATCGCGCAAGAAGTCATATGCCTGGCGGTATACGACACGCATTTCCGGATTCTTCGCGGTAAGCCTTGCGGCAACGGCCTGGAGCAAGTGAGTCTTGCCGAGGCCCGAAGCTCCATATACGAGGAGCGGGTTCATCGGAAGGTCACCCGGCTTTTCGACCACGGTGAGGCACGCCTTGAGCGCAAGGGAATTGCAGGAGCCTTCCACAAAGTTCTCAAACGTATAGCCCGCATACATCGGGGAGCCGAGTGCGGCCTTCTTCTTTACGCGCTTCACCTGGGCGGCCTGCTTTGCAGCCTGCTTCACCACGGCGGGCACGGGGTTCGGGAACTTCATCTCGGGAACAGGGGCGGACACGGCGCGCAGACGCACCTTGTAATCTTCAAAAGCGGACCCGAGAACTGTAGAAAAAGCCTTGCGCAGGAGATCGCCGTAATGGCTGTTGAGCCAAGTTTCACGGAACTTGTCAGGAACAGAAAGCCAGGCTATCCCGCCGGACATGCCCTCGAACTCAATAGTTTCGAGGAACTGCATTCCAAAAGAGCTGAATTCACCCTGCGACAGCATATAGTCCTTTACGGACTGCCAGGGCGAAGTCGACAAATTCAATAAAGCAATCGTATTATCCACAATAAACCAAAAAGAGCAAGAGGGGGCTACTAAAGGTTGGGTTTAAAAATTAGATAAAGGGCCCCGGCAAAAAATCACCCCCGAAACCGGTTCTGAAAAAAATTTTTAAAAACAGCGCAAAAAAGGCTTTTTTCCAGAAAAAAATTTTTATTACCGAATCAATCCCCATTTTTGGGGATTATAGTCACGTAAGAATCAAATAATCTTCCCAATAAAAAACACAACATATCAACAGAAAAATTTTAAACCATCCCTTGACAGAACAGATAGTGAACAAAAAAGCATTATTTTAAACAAAAATGGCCTTTTTGCGTCAATTTGGGGCATTTTTTGTCAATAGAGTCTTGTAACTCGTTGATATTACGAAAGTTATGTAAGGTTTAAATATTATTTTCTCGCGAAAACAATAAAGTTTCCATCAACATAGGCCACAGCCCATTTTGTGGATACGCGGAGGCTCTCCAAAAGCCTGTCCCAGCGGGCATAAAAACGCAGCGGAAAGACCGCTCGGTCGATTCCCAGGGAATCCGCATCGGAGAGGAACAGCGCCGGATCTTCGGAGTAGCGCATGTACCGCTCGAAGAATTCCGCCGTCTTCAGGATGAAGCGCCCATCTATATATGTAGAATCCGCGGGGTTCACGAACGCGAGATAGCCGCCGGCACGGTCATCGTTGAACAGCCGGCCCTGATGCGGGTGCTCCTTCATCCAGGCGGCGGCGGAAACGGGCACGCGCTGGTAGGCGACCCAGGAATCATAAGCGGAAACGGAACGCCCCCAGAAGCCGAGGAGGAAAGCAAGGATTACTATAGAAATTATTTTGCAAATCTTAGAACTGAAAAAATGTGGGATGTGGAATGTGGAATGTGAAATGAAAGATGCGGGATGATATATAAAGGCGAAAAGGAATATCGGAAGGAACAATACGAAATTCCTTTCGGCCGCAAGCGCCATCACCGAGATTACAAACAACGTAACAAACACTACAAAGTTTTCGCGGCTGCGGACCAGTTTAACGACCGCATTCGCCGCCCCGAAAACAGCGAGCGCAATCATCAGCGCGCTTGCAAGGACATTCTCGCCGGCAAGGAGAATGGTAAGCGGGCTACGGTTCTCGGCGATGCCGCTCGCGAACGCCGCCGCCGAGGGGGAAATACCGAGCAGCCGGTCCAGAAGCCCAAACGGGTACAGGAAAATCGACACGCCGTCCCTGTGTAAGAAGGGCATCGCGAACAGGAGCAGCACAAACAGCGAGGGGAAAGCCACATCATATGCCTGCAAGTGCCCGGCCCGTTTCATGCGTTCCGCGACGACGGGCAGCACGCACAACGCTGCGAACAGCGGGCCCAGAATATAGAGCCCCTGGATACGGCACCACACCCACTGCAAGGCAAGTACCGCAAGCGCAAGCGCATAAACTTTCAGGTCGGCCCGGCGCTCAAGACGCGCAAGCAGCCACGGAAGTACATTCCAATACACCCCGAGGAACAGGAGCGAAAAGAGCACGGGGCGCATTTCGAACTGGAAGCGGAATACGAACAGGAGTACGCCCGCAAGTGCGACCGGGAGCGGGTTGCGGAAAAAGTCGATACGCCTCCCCCGCATAAAAAGCGCAAACACGAGGCCCCATAACACCGCCTTGAAAATAACAAGCAGGGGCGCGCCCCCGATGCAATAGACCGCGTACACCACCTGCTGGAAGAACTCGTGGATATTCACCATGCCCGCGCGTGACGGGCTCCAGGTCACCACCCACTCCCGCGCACAGGCGAGATGCCACCATATGTCGGTATCCGTCAGGGGGAACAGCGCAAAAAGCAGCGCCAGGAGCGAGACCGCAATCCAGTTCATTTAGAATCCAGCTTCACAAGCAGCGAATCAAGCCTGAGCGAGAATATCCTCGCGCCGTAACTGTTGAGATGGTCATCATTTTCCGCCATCGACGTCGTGTAATCGTGCTTGCCCATCTTGTTTTCGTCCATCAAATGGAAATTATCGTACTTCTTTTCGAGAGCAGCAATCCGGCCAATCAGTTTCGGAGCCTCGCTACGCATAATCCCATAGCGACCGAACGCACCCGTCTTCGCATAATTCGGATTCTGCGGGAAAATCACACCCACAACATCGATTCCATGTTCGGCGGCAACCTTCACTATCCCTTCCAAAATGTCCAAGTTCCCTTCGAAGCGACCAACATAGGTATGATTCCAAGCACTGTCTTCCAAGATAGTAGGATTTTCCATCCAGCCTATTCCCGAAGACGAAAAGAGACCTCTATGGAACATTATCCTCTCATCGTCCTCGCTGCCCACGGCAGCTTCGGTATACTGCAATATTTTGGCCTCGCGGTCATCTTTCCAATAATTGTGGTTCTCGTCGTATACGAATCCCGGATAGAACTTGTAACGATCATAAAAGAAATTGTCCGCAATGGAATCCTTCCACCAGAAATCAATATCCAGGGAAAGGACCACATGACGCAAATTAACCACATTGCCAAGGACATAGCGTTCGAAAAGGGCTCGAGTAGTAGCCATGGAATTCGGAGTCTGGGCCAGATTCACCGCAAAGTAATGCTTCAAGGCAGCCGGATCCGCCGCCGACAACGGGCGCGAAGACCCGAGAATCACCACGTCAGCAGAATCACGATACCGCCACAGCAATTCAAGCTTATAACGGTAAAGGGACATTTCCATGCTACCGCCGGCAAACATGTAGGCGCCAGCGCTATCCCGCACCAGAGTGTCCTTACCCGCATCCGCAGGATCATCGCCAATCCACAAATCCGGATACGTGATATCGTCACCCTCTACAAGATCCACAATCGACGAATCCTTCAAATTGACCGCGACAATTTTGCTATGCGCTCCGTTCTTGTCAACAAGCGTCGCAACAGCAACGTCCTTGCGTTTAGTCCATTCCGTATGGTCGAATGAATACGATGCCGGCGACGGCACGCCCTGTACAAGATTTCCGAGGCTATCAGCCACAAGGAGCATCTCGTGCGTACCATATTCTTCCCCCGCAAATTTTCGGCCAGTTTTTCCACCAAAATCCAGGAACAACGTACGTTTGGTTCCATCCCGCGAAAGGCTCGCATTACATGCCTGTTCGCCACCATACCACACTTCATCCTTGGAGTTATCGAGAAGAGTCATGCCATCCTTGGCACGCTTCGCGCGCAGTTGCCTCGCACCGGTAACCGCCAGGCGCCAGTCTTCGCTGATTCCGCCGTGATAGGCGCCGTCAAAAAGTTTCGTCTTTTCCCTGAAAGATTTGTTCCAGAAAACCACATGCCAAGTCGAAGACGTTTGGAAAGCAGCATCCTTGTTGTTTCCGGCATAATCCACATAAACAATTACGGTATCGCCGCTATCAAGGACCCGCCAACGGGGAATCGCAGCATACGTCCCCCTAAAGATTTTCACAATCCCGCTGGAAAGATCCAGCGAACGGACGAATATGGTAGACCTGCCCGACACTCCTTCGGGGCGATTGCAAAAAGCCACGTACCTGCCATCGGGAGATATGGTCGGGTGGTACACCTCCATGGTATCGACAATTTCGTGCACCACCGGATCCCCGCTGACAAAATTGACAAACATGAGGTTCCCCGAAGCTTCGTTCCTAAAGACAAGTTTTCCCCTCATCGTCCCGAACATTGAGCGGAATTCATCCGAGGTAATCGAGACATCCACATTGTCATGGACTATATAGCCCCTATAATCTGTCATGGTCGGATTCGGAATGGAACCATACACAATGCGAAAACCGATATAATCGGTCCTCAAATCCGCAGTTACGGGATAGACATCGCTCCTGTCGTACACGTGGACATCCGCGGGATTATCCCTGAAAGAGCCCCCCTTGAGGACTCTGGTATTGAGGAACCCGCCACCGAATATCCCGACGTAATTTTCCAGGGTCGTTTCCCTGAAACCGCCGAGCCAGTCGTTCACCCATTCCTTGACTCCACCGAGAAAATCACAAGGCGCCTTCGGCTTTTCGCCACATGTCCTTTTCCAGCTGTTCTCCGCGACCAGCGTCCATTCCGCCTCGGTCGGGAGCCTAAACGCTTCGACGTCAAATCGCGTAGAAAAATCGAGCATCGAAACGCAATGTCCATCATCATCGATCACGGCCTTTGTGTAGGTATACACCGTGTCGAGTCCCTTCTTCTTGCTCAACGCGTTCGCATACAGAACCGCATCGAAAAAAGTCACGTTCGAAACAGGTTGATTCAGCAACAAGGAATCATAGTGAATTCCGCGAACCTTTCCGTATTCGCCAAAGGTGACTTCACGCTTGCCGATGTAGAAGTCATAAGAAAATTCCACACGCATGGTAGGCTTCACCGAAGGCAAAGCAGCAGAATCATTCGTCCCGAGAAATACACTCTTGTCCGATGCGTGAACAAGAACCATTCCGTTGTCGAGGGAAAAAGGCTCGTAGTTGTTGATAGAGTTGACCGATTCCGAATTAGAGCATCCAGCAATCAAGGCAAGGACAATCAATAGAAAGATTCGCACCATTGAGGTAAATCTAAAAAATTTGAATGTCCCCCGCTACCGGGCATTGCCAGCTAAGCCATCACAAACGGTCGGGAAGCCGGCTTTTCGCGATTTCACGATTCACGCCAATTCCCGGATAAGCCGGGAAGAGGTCGTCGGCGAGCCTATACCAGCGAAGGGCGCGGCTCACATCGGAATCCAGGTATAGATTCCCGATATCGAACGCGGCAAGGCCGGCAAGTTCACGAGCGCCGAGCAGCTTGAATTCGAGACCGCTCCAATTACCGTCGCGGTATTTTTCGCGGTATTCGTCATCGGTATAAGAATAGCCACGCCTGTTGGGCTCCAAGTTCACGGGAGGCTTGCCAGCGGGTGCATACCGCAAAAAGACATGCCCGGGCAAGAGAATCGCCTGCAGCGGAATTTGCCGGGCTTCGGCTGCCAACATCGCAAGCCACGCAAGCCCGAGGCAGCCGGAGCGGCGCGTTTCGAGAACGCGCAGCGGGAGTACCGCGTCGTGTGCCACTGCACCCTCTCCCGCCCCGGCAAATTCGATATTCCAGAATTCCCACAGGAGCGACTTCAACGAGCCGAGGGTATCGTGCGTCACAGACAAACTGCTGTCATAAAAAGCGAGCCCCTCGCGCCATGCGGGTATCGAATCGACACACCACGGGTCCCGTTCCTCGAAAGTACACGCCATTTCCGCATACGTTACGTCTTCGGGTCGCACCGTCCACAGGAGCAGCGCGAGCGAAGCCGAAAGCAACAACAGGAAAATCGGCCAGAAATACCGCGAGAACAGGGAATGGAGTCGGGCGAACATCCTATCTCGTCGAGTCTTATTTCAGGGCGTCCCATTCCATCGGGGATTGCCAGAAGTCACGGGCGGTCATCATGTAGATGACGAGCCTCTTGCTCTGCATATCCTTCTTCATCTTCATCATGCGGTGGTAAACACCAGGGCCGCCGCCCCAGCTCGTAAGCACCTGCACGTCGAGCCCAGTCGCGAACGCGAGCAGGGAACCCGGCCCGCCGCTCTTCTGGTCGACCGATTCGAACACGCCCGTGAACGAATCGCCCATCAAGAGGATAGGCGCATTCTTGCCGCCCTTGTAGGGTTCAGCGCCCTTGAGAATCTTCATCACGGGCAACGTATCCGCCGGATACTTCGATTTCTCCGCATCGGGCAGGTGCGCCACCAGGTCGCCTTCGCGCAGTGTCGTCGTTTCCTGCATGTTGAGAGAACCCGGCTTCGCTCCGGCATCGGCATACCAGGCATACTGCGTCACGCGGGATGCAAGCAGTTCCATGGCGGCAAGCATTCCGGGGAGAGCCCAGTGCGTATCATAGCGCTGGTAGCTAAAGCGCGGCGGTTCATCGCCAGCCTTGGCCGCCATGAGCGACGGGTAGATATCGAGCACGTCGAGGCCCGCGGCAAGCATCTCGCGGGTGAATTCGCGACCCGCGGGATTCACGCAGAGGTCGGCGGGCGTTCCAGCCACAAGGCGTTCCGCGTAGATTTCTTCCTTCACGGGGACGGGTACCACGAGCAACTGCACGCCGATAGAATCCAGGTAGTTCTTGAGTTCGAGCAGGCGCGGGAGCGGATTGTGCAGGCTATCCTGTCCCGTTATCTTGTCAGCAAGCAGGTAGTTCGCATTGCGGCGGAACCAGAGGAACGTTTCCGCAGAAGATGCTCCCGAAGTCGCCCAGGCGTTCTGTTCCTTCGGGAGTTTCGCGAGCGTCTGCGCGAGCGCCGTCTTAAACTTTTCCGTTTCCGCATTCACGGGACAGCTGCCTTCCAGCGAAGCGAGCGTCTGCAGCCTGAAAGAGGAATCCGTGTCGAGCACGCGATTCACCGGCACCACCTCGCCCGCAGCCGCCAGGGAATCGGCGACAGCCTTCGCGCGAATCTGCTCTTCGGTCAGGCGGAACGCGGGCACTTCGAAAGCAATCCACATGGCCTTCCCCATCGGGTTTCCGCGCATTACGGCAAACGGCTGGTTCTTGGAACCCACAGGCCAGAAATCGCCCGGCGTATGCTGTTCCAAATCGGTATTGAGCGTCGGGTACCAATAAGACGAAAGCGTGCGCGCCCAGTTCATGGCGTCATCCGCATTCATTTCCGCCGTCAGGTAATAATTGAGCACCTCGGCGGTCTCCCCATGCGATGCAAACTTCAGCTTTCCGTAGAACACGCTGCGTCCCGTCCAAGAAGCAGGCGTAACTTCGGCCCACCACTCCACGGAACCATCGCTCATCGGCACGCCCCAGAGGCGGCTCACCGTCTGGAAAGCGCGGAACACATCGGGTTCATCCCACTTGACGGCCTCAACCGCATTGAGGACCTGCGAAAGCGAATCATTACCCGTCTGTGCGTAGAGAATCTTCGAAAGCGGTTCCCACGCCACGGGCGCCACGGCCTGAGCAATTGCGGGCACAGATTCGGAAACGGAATCGAGCATCGGGAACGGATAATCCGCAATCTTTGCACCCGCCATCTTGCCCGTGTAATTTTCGGGCTTTTCGTCCTTGCCGGCAAGGCGAATCGGGTTTGCGGAATAGGCCGCGAAATCGAGCGCGGCAAGAGTCGGCTTCGCGACAATGCGCACCTGATGGTCCGCATCGATGGTTTTGATTTCGAACGCAGTTGCTGCGGGATCCTGGCCAGGAACCGCCACGGCAGCGGATTGTGCGGGAGAATCGCCCTGATTTGCCGGCGCAGAAGCGCAAGCGCTCAGCCCGAAAGAAATCGCAACGGCACAAAGCCCATAGATAAACTTCATAAAAAAATCCACCAGAAAAATGTTTCTGGTGGAAATATAACTTTAAATTCAGCGCGACAGGATTTTAAGATGCGTTCTGGGAATTGTCGTGATTCGAATCCCTTGTTTTTAGCGTTTCTATGCGGTGATTCAGCAATTCAGTCACCTGCGGGATCAGCGAATCCTTGATGCGTTCGAGGTACAGGCACTGCAACTGAATCATGCGGTCGCGATGACGCCCGGCGTGCTCCTGAATCCAGTTGCTCACAGCCGCCTGCTTGTTTTCGAGTTGGCTGCGCAATGTCTGTTGTATAAACGTTCGCTGTACTTCCATATAACGATGCATATTAAAAGGAAGACGGTATGTGCGAATAAACTGCTTTAAAAGCTCCAGAAGCGATAGGTTTGCGTCTTTATGGGAATCAACGAACTTCTTCAAATCGTCCAAATGATCCCTGAAAAAAGGCACTATAGCCGCATCGTCAATCTGGTAAAGTTCAAGCTCGTCTTGCTTTTTTGTTGCTTCATCAACAGCCATGCTACAAATCTACGTATTTGCAGCATTTTTTGCAGTGATGTTTCTTACAAAGAAGCCAAATTCCATATTTTCTGTGTTTTTAAACACATCACCTTGCACAATGACTCGACCCTCTGTGCCGGGGTTCAATTTGTCTGCAGCCGCGCCACGAAAATCGAGAAGTCCAGACACCTCGCAAGGCACCATTCCCGAAGGCGTCATCAGTTCGAGAGAGTCATCCATCGTGAAGGGATTTTTCACGTTCACGCGGAAAGAATTCGATGCGGAATCGTAGTCTAGAATCTGCGCGGCGACGCACCCGCCCTGCGCTGCGACGTGCGTAGACTCGTAGTTCTGCGGCAAGGGGCCTTTGAGGAAGCCCGGCATAAACCCACGGCCATCTACAAAATCAATTGCACGACGAGACTCCTGTGGAACAAGTTCCGGCGAGCACTCCGCACCCGATTCAAGCGCATGCACTGTTGCATCAATCGTCATACGGTAGGCACGCACTACCTGACTGAGGTAGTACACCGAACGTGTGCGACCCTCTATCTTGAACGAATCCAAGCCGCCCTGTACAAGCGAAGGAACGACATCGAGCGCGCACAGATCGCGGCTGCTCATGAAGTACGTGCCCCAGGTATCTTCGTCCAGAGCGACTGGCGGAAGTTCGGGACGGTCAGTACGCTGGAGAGTAAATTCACCTTCGTGTTCGCGGTAGTCATCGGCCTGCGGGCCGGAATTCGCATAGAGCCTGTAAGGCATGCGGCAGCTGTTATCGCACGCGCCCTGGTTGGCGTCGCGGTGCGTGACCCAATTGCTCAACATACAACGTCCAGACATAGCCATACAAACGGCACCGTGAACGAACACCTCCAGTTCCAGTCCGGGCAGTTTTTCTTTTATCTCCAAAATTTCAGACAAACGAAGTTCGCGACTCAATATGATGCGACGCACTCCCAGATCGTACCAGAATTTTGCGGCAAGGTAATTCGTGGTATTAGCTTGTACAGAAAGGTGGATTTCCACATCGGGGCGCTCCTTCCTAAGCCAGCCCACGAAACCCGGGTCCGCGACAATCAGCGCATCGGGCTTGAGTTCAATCGCCTGCAGCAGAGCCTTCTGAAAAGCCTCCACCTTCACGTTGCGGGGAATCACGTTGCTCGTGAGATAAAACTTCTTCCCGAGGGAGCGCGCGTATGCGATACCTTCGGCGAGGTCGTCCAGGTTCTTGAACCCGTTTTCGCGCGAACGCAGGCTGAACGCGGGCTGCCCCGCATATACGGCGTCCGCACCGTAGGCGTACGCATACTTCATGCGGGTCAAGTCACCCGCCGGCGCTAAAAGTTCAGGCTTTTTCATTCTCTATATAAATTCTAGTAACTATTAACTAAGAACTGCGGCGAAGCCGCTTCCTACCACTTGAATCCGGCGCGGAGATACGCCTTGCGGTCGTCAATGAAGGTAATCTCGCCCATGAAGCTCACGTACTGTCCTTCGTAGCTAATCGAGGGAGTAAGCGAGTACTGCATCTTCGCTCCGTCAAGGAACTTCTTGGGAGTCTTCATGTGGTTACGGCGCGGAGTCGTGTCGTTCACGGCGCTACCGTAATCCGTTCCCTTCCAGAACCAGGTATTGCGAAGAGACGCAAAGATGTGTTTGTCCAGGCGCGCATACACGTTCCAGTCAATCGTCTGGCTGTTGGGGCCACCCTGGTTCCCGAGCGGGTAACCGAGATGCGCAATCTGCGCCG
Source organism: Fibrobacter succinogenes (assembly GCA_902771595.1). GTDB lineage: Bacteria > Fibrobacterota > Fibrobacteria > Fibrobacterales > Fibrobacteraceae > Fibrobacter > Fibrobacter succinogenes_C. The sequence goes on from CACXXH010000001.1 coordinate 91,620, forward strand.
TGTTCTTCTCGAAATGCGAATACACGTAAGGTTCGACGCGGGCGTATTCAGCAAGCGTTCCCACTTCGAGCAGGTGTCCCTTCAAATAGAAGTTGTGACCCGCCTGGAAACCCGCCATCCAAGCCCACTTGGCTTCGATGTTGTCGTTCTTTATGAGACTGATCGGAGATTCCATATCGTCGAGGAAAAATTCCGTATAAATTCTCGCCGTGTTGAACAGGCGATAGTTGATGTCAAACGCGAGAGAACCGTTGTTGGTATTTTCGCTGTAGTTTCCCTTTTCCATGAACAGCGGAACAGTCGGCACAATAAGCCAAGGCTTCAGGTTATCGTAAAGCACCGTGAGCTCGCTGATGCCAAACGTTCCGTTCCCAATCGCAAGTTCATAGCGATGGCCGAACACGTTGCGTTCTTCCTTGTTGTCCATGCTCATGCTGTTGTTGACAATTCGCAAGTCGCCATAGAAGCTGAAAACGCGGAGCGGTCCGAACTGCAAGTCCACAGAAAGCATGTTGTACGGAAGCGCGAACTGGTTCAAAGACAAGTTGTTGTAATAGCCCGGGCCCCAGTGGAGCACGTCGCGGGCAAGGTCAACGCGAATCCAGTCGTAGTTGAACGCGAAATGCGTACGGTAGCGCGCATAGCTCGTATATTCCACGCCGGAATTATTTTCTTCTTTCTGCACTTCCAAAAATTCGTGGTCCCACGACCTCGACTTTTTCGCGGAGTGTCCTTCGTCGTAAATGCGGGCGTCGAGCACGAACTCAAGCGAATCCGCATAGCCGCGCAGGTAGATACCGCCATCGATACCCGGCCATATGGTATCGCCAAGATTATCGCTCCTGCGGTTGTCTATGTCGTTGATATATTCCCCGCCGCGGTAATCGATACCGCCGACGATACTCGTCGCAATCGCGAACTTCGGGAGTTGCCCCGCACGAAGGGCTTCGAGATTCTTGACGCAGGAAGTATCACCCTCATGGCACTGCAGCTCAAGCCCGTGCCCGGAAATAGCTCCTCCCCGCAGGTTGTCGTAATAGAGCAGCGCCTTTCCCTCGGTATTCACGAAGCGCTTGATAAACGTGGTATCGCGCCGCGGGTAGGTAAAGAACTGACGCTCGTCGCCCACAGTCTGCCTGTGGTATTCGAAGAGCATCGGGGCAGTCTCGAGCGTGCGCAGGCCACGGGCGCGTTCGGTCCCGATAACCGGAGATGCGGCAAACGCCTGCAAGGGAATCAGCGACAGGAATGCCGCCGCGAAAAAAAGCGTACGTGATTTTTCAAGAATCATAACCACAATTTAGCTTTTTCATCCGTTGTCATTTTTTCAACAAGATTGTTTTCGGCCACTTTCGTCCCAAACGGAACCAAAGCCCCCGATTTCCCGAAAATTTTTTTTTAAAGATTCACAAAACAGCCCAAAAAAGCCATTCAATCTAAATATCTTTTTCACATAAGCCCCACGGGGTTTCATTTGGTCTAAGGATGTTATCATGAAAACAAGAACTCAAAAGTGTTTGGCGTTTATCTCCGCATTCGCATTCGCACTCACCGCCTGTTCCGACGAACCATCGGGCGTGCAGGCAAGCGAAAACAGCGAGACAGATAAGCCGCTCCAAGAAGAATCCACAAAGAAGATGTGCCTCTCCGAAGAGTACACGGGCCACTACGCCGAAGACGGCGAAACAATCCTGTGTTTCGATGCGACAGGCGATCTCATTTTCTGGATAGATGCAGACGGAATTATCGGCCTACCGAATTCCAGTTCGGGAACATCTCCCAGCAATAATCCTGCAACGCAGTCTTCCGCCGGTAACGGCACCGACACGGGCTCGTCACCTGCCGGCAGCTCCTCGTCGAGCATGGTTTCGCCGGCAAGCAGCGCCACCACAAGCGCAACAAACAAGGCTTCCGACGGCAACGCTCCCGCCATCACGTACACGGCCTCCGGCGCGACCATCACAAAGAACAACGGCTGCGTCGAAGTGAACGGCGGCGAGGTCGTCATCACCTGCGCGGGCGAATACAACTTCAGCGGAACCTACACGGGCAGCGACGCGCAAATCCGCGTGTACTCCCCCAAGAGCGATAGCGGGGTCTACCTGAACCTGCGCGGGCTTGCGCTCACCAACAACGCAGACGCCCCCATCTACGTGCAGATGGCAAGCAAGGTTTTCGTCGTCGCAAAAAGCGGCACCGAAAACACCTTCACCGACGCGAGCACCCGCACCAAGACGCATAGCTACGTGAACGCGAACGGCGAAACGAAAACCGACACCACGGGCGCCTGCATCTACGCGAAAGACGACCTCACCATCAAAGGCGAAGGCACCCTCACCGTGAAGGGCAACTACAACAACGGCATCCATTCCAGCAACGACCTACGTTTCCGCGGCGAGACCATCGTGAACGTTTCCGCGAAAAACCACGGCCTCAAGGGCAAGGAACTTGTCGACATCGAAAAGGGCAACATCACCATCAACGCGACCAGCGGCGACGGCATCCACAGCGACATGAACGTAGTCCTGACCGGCGGCAACGTCAAGGTCAACGCGGGCGATGACGGCATCCACGCCGACTCCGCGCTCCACCTGGCCGGCTCCACCGTGAACGTCGAGAAGGCTGGCGAAGGCATGGAAGCGTTCTACATCTTCGCGGAAGGCGGCGTCACTGCGACCTACGGCACCGACGACGGCTGGAACGCCGCGGGCGGTTCTGCCGACGGTTCCACCAGCACGGGCGGCAACCAAGGCGGCTGGGGCATGGGCATGGGCGACATGCAGAGCAGTTCCAAGGGTTACATCGTCATCACCGGCGGCTACCACTACATCAGCGCCTCGGGCAACGACATCGACGTACTCGACGCAAACGGCACGGCGAAGCAGAGCGGCGGCGTAGTCATCCTAGAGATACCCAGCAGCAGCGGCGGCATGGGCGGTATGGGCGGAGGAAGACCCGGCAGCGGCAGCAGCAGCGGATGCTCCACCAACATGGCCGGCGGCCTCATCGACACCGACAACGGGTTCACCATCACGGGCGGGGTGCTGCTCGGATTCGGGAACCAGACCGAGGAATACCCGAACTGCGGGAAGGTCTCGTACACGGCGGGCTCGGCCTACGGAAGCGCCGACGCGGCGTTCACCCCCAAGGGCTCGGGCAGCATGATCGTCTACGGCGGTTCCGTAACCTCCGTCGGGGAAGTGAACACGAGCGGTATGCAGGTGCTGGAATTCCCCAACGGGCTCAAGTATTATTACAAATAAACGGGAAATAAGGCCAAAATCGCAAAAGTGAGCCCCGTCACACGGCAAAAATATTTTTGCAAACAACCTTACCAATCCCGAAATTATTTGCTATTGTTGTAAGTACTCCAAACCAACCCCAAAAGCCAGGCAGCGAAAGTGTACACACTTGCATTGCCTGGCTCCTTTTTTTTAGTTAGTGTGATATTTCAACCAATAAACCGGTTATTTCTATATAAAGCAGTCCCACATACGTAAAAAAAAGGTAATTTAATTGTGTATGGTACCCCGAACGAGGTTTCAATGGTTTCTTTGCGCTCTTTTGTAACTATAGTCTGCTCGACCGCCCTGTTTGCCTACGCCCAGGTGGAGTTCCCCATGGGTTCCGAGGTCGTCAACGTGAAGGAAGACCCCTACAACGCCAAGGGCGACGGCAAAAACGATGATACCGAAGCTATCCAGAAAGCCCTGAGCGACCACCCGGACGGTGACTACATCATCTACCTCCCGCACGGCATCTACAAGATTACCTCGGCCCTCCAGTGGCCTTCCGCGAACAAGCCCGACAAGGATTACCGGCGCACCATCCTCCAGGGCGAAAGCATGGGCGGAACCATCATCGCCCTCCAAGACGACGTCCCCGGATTCGAGAACCCGGATTTCCCGCAGGCGGTCATCTACACGGGTGACGGCCCGAACCCGAGACAGAGGAACTCCATCCGCGACCTCACGCTCCGCACCGGCAAGAAGAACCCCGGCGCCATCGGTATCCGCTTCAACGCCTCCGTGCAGGGCACCATCAACAACGTGAAGGTCACCTCGGGCGACAGCTCGGGCGTCATCGGCATCGACGTGGGCTTCACCGAGAACATCGGCCCGCTGCTCATCAAGAACGTGGAAGTCGACGGTTTCGACGTGGGTATCTACGCCGCGGGCAAATCGAACAGCATGACATTCGAGCACGTGACCCTCAGCGGGCAGAAGAAATTCGGCCTCGACAACGACGGCCAGATGCTCTCCATCCGCGCGATGCGCTACAAGGGCGGCGCCACCGCAGTCTACAACCACGGGCAAGACGCTTCGATGGTCCTCGTGGACGGCACCCTCGAATACGATCCGGGCAAAAAAGGCGCCAAGCCGATTACCGCAATCGTGAACGAAGGGCAATTCTTCGCGCGTTCCGTCGTGGTAAGCAAGTTCAAGTCCAAGATCAAGAGCACCAAGAAGGCCTACAACGAGTCGGTATCCAACACCGAAATTGTCGAGTTCGCCACGCAGCAGAACCACCAGCTCTGCCACAGCCCCAAGAATTCCATGAAGCTCGCCGTCACCGAGACCCCGAACAATACCGAGCAGAAGTCCATGTACTGGACCTCCATCACCGGTGAATACGGCGGCAAGGCGAACGACGGCTCCGACGACTCCAAGGCAATCCAGGACGCCATCGACGACGGCGCCGAAACGATATTCTTCCCGCCGGGAGGCCGCTGGACCATCAACCGCGACATCTACTTGCGCAACCGTATCCACAGGCTCATCGGTACCGAAGGCAAAATCGACGGCAAGGGCAAGTTCATCATCGAGGACGGCGCATTCGTCGACCTCACCATCGAGCGTTTCTCCACGTTTGCTAGCGGCATCACGAACCGCTCCAAGCGCACCCTCATCCTCAAGAACATGTACCTCAAGTCGTACGAATCCGACGACTTCTCCACGGGCGACATCTTCATGGAAGACGTAGCCGTGGGCACAATACGGACGAACCAGCAGCGCCTGTGGGGTCGCCAAATCACCATGACCGGCGACACCAAGGGCCCGAAGATTTCCAATAACGGCGGTACCATCTGGATTCTCGGCCTCACCGCCAAAGACGGCAACACCGTCCTCCACAACTTCAACAAGGGCTCGGCCGAACTCCTGGGCGTGAACGTCATCGCGAGCGACAAGGCGAAGAACAACCCGATGTTCATCAACGACAACTCGAACATCTCCATCATCGGCCTCAAGGAAACGCTCACCCGCGGCAACCCCTACTCCAAAGTAGTCGAGGAATCCCGCCAGGGTTCGAAGGTCTACGCCCTCAAGAACACGGAACTCCCCCACAACGAGACCGGCGGATCCATGTTGGCGCTCTACACCGGCTATGCGCCCAAGCAGGGCCAGAACGAACCGCCCAAGGCCGCCATCACGAAGGAAAACATCCTGGTCCAGCCCAACAAGCTCCACCTTGTAGGAAACGTGGAAGACGACGGCCGCGGCGACGGCCTCTGCCGCGTCCCCGTAGTCTGGAAGAAGGGCGCGGGCCCTGGAAAGGTCACCTTCTCCGATTCCCTCGAATATGAAACTGACGTGACGTTCACCGCTAGCGGGCGCTACAACGTGCTGTTCAAGGCGAACGACGGCTACACCGAAGGTACCGACACCGGCAAGGTCTATGTGTTCGATAAGCGCTACACCACGCTCGACCACAGCGGCGACAACATCCCGAGCGGCCGCGGCATGGACGCCTGGATTTCGCAGTTCGACAACTACACGCCGCACAGCACCGACGAGAACCTGCGCATCGCCCACGACAAGAATGATGCCGGAAAGATTTACCTCAAGTTCGACCTGTCCGCGCTCCCGGGCCCGCTCTTCGATGCCGCCCTCAAGCTCGACTTCGATGCGGACTCCATCAAGAAGCCCGTGCAGCTCAACATCTTCGGCCTGAAGGAATCCGCGAAAGACGCGACCTTCGGCGAAGACAAGCTGGGCATCGACTGGAAGAGCGACGAACTCACGTGGGAAAACGCGCCGGCCAACCTCGACCAGCCCGGCGGCCAGTTCAACATCCGCAAGAACTCCGGCGGCGGCATCGACACCAAGTACGCCGACTTCCTCGGGATTATCACCATCAACCCGAAGGCCCCGCTCGGCGCCTTCCTGCGCACCCCCACGCTCACTGAATTCTTCAAACGCAAGCACGCCTCAGGCCTCTACACGCTCATCCTCACCGCGGTCGAACCCGGCGAGACCTTCATCAAGTCCAGGAACGCGGGCAGGAACTCGGCGCCTGCGCTCTACGTCGGGTACTACGACAACTCCCGTTCCGTGGGCGGCGAGGCGATGGACGGCGGCTACACGCTCTCGAAGGTGAACATCGACATCGTGAACCTGGACTGCAACTTCGACCTCACCGTCGGCTACCCGCAGTTCGTGCAGATCGAAATCATAAACGAGTCGGGCAAGCGCATGCTCACGGTCGCCGCCCGCGAACTCGCCGGCGAAAAGAAGACCAACTTCAAGTTCAAGGCGAAGGCGTTCCCCACTGGCAAGTACACTCTCAAGATCATCGGCGAGGCATTCACCGCCGAACAGAAATTCTTCATCCTCAACTAACGCAATCTGACCGGTACGAACATGAACAAACTCCTTTCTGCATTACTCATTCCGGCAGCGCTCTTCGTAGCCTGTAGCGAACAGACTCACACGAACACCTCGTCCGTCACCGACGGCAACGAGAGCTTCGCAGAAGAGTCGTTCAGTTCCAGTTCCTCGCTCACCACGAGGCTCGACATCGATTACCGCGACACGCTCGTCTCGGGCGACACGATGAACTTCTACATGGAGTTCGCCTCCTGGGATACCATCACCGTCGAGAGGGACACGAGCGACGAGGATTCGAAGGATTCCACCTACGTACAGAAAATCTGCCACGACGACATCCTCTGCCTCGACAGCGCCAACACAACCGTTTCGCTGTTCCTGGGCGACTTCCCCAAGGGCACGCGCATCTCCGTGCTCGCCGCGACTAGTGACATGGAGAACGACACCATCCGCATTCGCGGCGAAAAGAGCGGCAACCTCCGCACGCTCATGCCCGTGTACGATACCAAAAAGAAGGATTCCGTCTATAGCGACTACATGATTCCGGGCTCCGGCGCCGACATGATCCCCAACAGTTTCATTGCGTTCAACGACGACTTCTACTACCTCGAACTCGCCGCAAAATTCGACACCTCGGCGCACCTGCGCATCAAGGCTGACGTCGACACCGGCTTCTACAACTATACGGGCGATTCCGCGCAAGTAGACATCGACCTGCGCGACACCGTGCGCGGCATCCTCGTCATCGGCGAGGCCCCGAAGAAAATCGACGTGAAGTTCAAGGTGGAGACCGGGTTCAGCGTGAACCTCTCCGTGCAGGGCTACAGCATCAACAAGTTCGAAATTCTCGACCAGGACGAGCACGTCTACAGCCCCGACGCCGACACGCTCGACACCCTGCTCGTCACCAACTCCAACACCGAATGGACGCTCTCGCTTTACCCGAGCAACGTCGTGAGCTTCGTTTCCGGGCCCTTCGCGACCTTCGAGGCCGCCACCCGCTTCCGCAGGCTGAACCAGGGCGAATACCTCGCCAAGCCCGACTCCATCATCTACCCCGGCGATACGCTCACCGTGGTGCGCCCCGCGAACGACTCCACCAAGTACTACCTGCGGCAAGACCACTACGTGTGGCTCGCCGACCTCAAGAAGGGCGACTCCCTAGTCGTGTACCACGAGATGGCGGGCTACTGCAAGTACCAGGAATGCAAGGGCACCCCGCGCGCCTCCTACTGGCTCATAAACGACAAGGGCGACTCCGTGGGCACCATCAGCAGCCTCGAGCACAGCTACAAGGCCAAGAAGGACGGCCCCGTCTACCTGCGCTACCTGCAGCTCAATTCCAAGGCCTTGACCGACTCGAACCTCACCCTCAGGACGTTCATCCAGAGGCCCGGGTCGCTCGACTCCCTCAAGTTCTACAACGAAGCCAAGGACGAGACCTACACCACCAAGCGCGTGAAGGCCGGCGACACCGTGAAGCTCTCGGAATTCGCCTTCCAGACCGTCCCCTACAAGACGAGTTCCAACGTCAAGTGGTTCGTCCCCTGCGAAGACCTGACCATCATCGGTACCGCTTCTTACCTGAGCCAGATCGAGAACTGCAAGGGCGAACAGGAGATATCCTCGTTCTACCTCATCGCGCAGGATGACGCCACCGACAAGGACGCGCGCCTCATCGCGCAGAGCATGGCCGACCCCCTCATGAGGGACACATTGACCATAAATGTGCGCTAAACCGCTCCGAAAAGCGGCAAAAGCCTTGAAATCCGCCCCAGAATTGCTATTTTTGGGGCCTAATCTTGCAAGTCGCGCCAAGCTCTGCCAATTTGCAAGCTGAACCAAAGAGCTTCCTCAAAGAGGTATAATATGTCCTCCTTCCGTGGACCGAAAGGCAAGGTCGCCCGCTCCCTGGGCATTGCCGTTTCTCAGAAGACTCAGAAGGCGCTCGACCGCCGCAACTTCGCTCCTGGCCAGCATGGTCAGAACCGCAAGAAGTCTGCTTCCGTTTACAAGCAGCAGTTGGTCGAAAAGCAGCGTCTCCGTTTCACCTACAACATCTCCGAAGCGCAGCTCGCCAAGGCTTACAAGGAAGCTAACCGCCGCGAAGGTTCTGCCGGTGACAACCTGATGATTCTTCTTGAAACCCGTCTCGACGCTCTCGTCTACCGCATGGGTTTCGCCCGTACAATCTTCGCTGCCCGTCAGTACGTCACGCACGGCCACTTCACCGTGAACGGCGTCCGTAGCTTCTCTCCGGCCCGCCAAATCAAGGCCGGCGACGTGATCGCTATCCGCGAGCAGTCCAAGGAACACGTCCAGATCAAGGAAGCCGCTGCCAACGCTCCGGCCGCTCCTGAATACCTGTCTGTCGACACGAACAAGATCGAAGGCACGCTCGTGAAGCTCCCGCTCCGCGAACAGATCCCGGTCCAGCTCGAAGAACAGCTCGTCGTGGAATACTACTCCAGGTAATTCGAGATCAAACGCAAGTTTGGGAACACCCTGCTCCGGCAGGGTGTTTTTTTATCGCTTTTCTTCAAGGTCAATAACGTGCTCCAACGGGTGCAAGCCCCTGGCGGCAATCCAATAGTCGCAAGCTTCCTTGATATCCATATGTTTAGCGAAGCTCTCCCCGTCAATGCACTTGTAACCGCCCGTGAAGATGTACGTTATGACGGGACCGGAGCACTCCACCTTGCTCTTGTTCAAATCGTATTTGTAGCTCTTGCACAGTTCCTCCAGTTTCGCCTTGTCGCACCTGGGATGGCGTTCGCGTATTGTCGCTAGGCCATCACTCATGATCATCTCGAACTCGCCCGGATGGCGATACGTGACCCTTATCCGAACGGTGTCGTTGTAAATCTTGAGCTCGCAATTTGCGCGGAAACCCTTGTAGCACAACAGCGTGTCGTTGGCGTTCGTCACGGCATAATCAAGGCTTACCTGGAACCTCTGCCATTGCTCAAGCTCTTCTTGCACCAGGCACCCCTTCGAAGTCCGCTCCGGAGTCTGCTCCGAAGTTTGCTCCGCACTGGAACTGCTTTCCGCATTCGGGTCCCGAATAAACAGTATCTGCGGAAACGGCACCGCGGTATAGCAAACCGCAGAAATCGCAAAAGCCATCAAGAATAAAACGACACGGAGTTTCATAAGGCTATTGTTGAATATAAAAAAACTTTGTCGTAAACTAGGGACGTTTCACAAGACCTCGCCGAGTCGGGCTATGCTCGCCTCGCTTCGCAGAATACCTCGTCTTTTTTTCCGCAACGCAAGGCGCTATGACCAGCTTCAACCCCATCGCCTTGAGCACTCGCATAACAGTGTCAAACCTTGGATGGGCATCTTCTTTCAGCGCCTTATAGAGGCTTTCTCGATTCAGGCCCGACTTTTCGGCAATCTTTGCCATGCCCGCAGACCGCGCCGCATGCCCAAGGCATCGCTGCCACAACACGGGATCATTTGCCGCAAGAGCTTCTTCTAAATAGAGTTTGACGACCTCTTCCGAATCCAGGAGTTCAGCAACGTCCAAGTCAGAAACTTCAGCATCTCTTTTTTTCATTTTTCAACTCCTTTGCCTTTTCAATATCCTTTTGTTGTGTCGTTTTATCACCGCCCACTAGTAAAAAAACTACGACTTCATTTTCCCTTGTATAATAGATGCGATACCCCGGCCCATAATGAATGCGCATCTCATATATACCATCGCCAATAAATTTAAAGTCGCCTAAAGTTTCCTAATTCTGCCTGCGTTATTCTAAAAGCAATTTTCTTCTGTGCATAAACATCCTTTAAACGTTTATACCATCTGGAAAAATATTCCGTTTTTTTTGATTTGAAACATTCTCCCTCTTATAATGTAGCCAATCGGCTACAAATTGTCAATACCACAAAATAAGAAAAATAGCACCTCCGCTTGCGCGGAGAAAACCGTGAAATTCTGCAAAACTTACCACGAGGAATTCGGGCTTTTCCGCCTGTCTGACCTGGGGAAATCCTCCCCCTTGCCCATCTACAATAAAAAAAGGTATATTATTATCGACTTGACGAAGTACGTTCCGCAGAAGAGCAATTCCGTCGAAAACAAGTGGATCGAGCTTTTCAGGAGCATGCCAGAAGCGAAGTCCGTGCCGAAGGGTATCGACGTGCTGAAGGACGTGCGTTGGAGCGAAAGCGCCAGCTAGCCATCGCGAGGGGGCTCTACAAGAAGGGCGTCGCGCTCTCGGTTCTCGCCAGCAGCTTCAACTACACGGAAAAGCAGATTGCGGGCTGATCCCAACAAAAAAACACCTGCCGGCGGGCAGGCGTTTTCTGTACAAACTAAACCGAATCCGGGTCGCCGTTACAGCAGGCCCTTCTTCGCGCTCTTCATCAGGTTCTTCACCTGCTTGCTCGTGAGCTGCGGGACTTCGGCGTCCTTCTGGGCGCGGGACTTGGGGGCGCAATCCTCGCAGTAGTGCTTGATGACGGTGCCGAAACTGGCCGCGCCGTCGGTCCTGTCGGTCTGGCGGCTACGGAAGGCGCGCACGTACGTCTCCCTGTGGCACTTGTCGCAGATGCCAATCTTGGGTTCCGCCGGCTGTCTGGAGCCGCGGTCCTTCTTGCCCTGCTCGTGGGTCATGTTCCAGGCCCTGCTCTGGGCCGCAATCTTCTGCGCAAAATGATCGTCTAAGAGGCTCATACTATCTCCTTTTTCATTCTTCCATCTCTTTCAATATACAATCTTCGAGGAACATCGACTGCAGGGTGATGCACAAAGAGGTGGGTTTGGCGTCTTCCGAATAAAGGCTGCGGGCGAACTTGCCTCTTTCCAGCTGCTTTTCCTTGAATATTTCCGCATGGGCGGCAAAATCGAACACTTTCACGCGCTCCGGGTACTCGAGGGGGTACCCGCGGAGGGCCTCGTTTATAATATCTATCTGGTCGCGCGCCTCGGGCAGGTAGTCCACGGGTATGGTCACCACCATTATCCCGGACTGGGTCTTGTTCACCAGTTCGCGCACCAGGCCCGCGTAGTTGGCCGCGGTCTTCGCGCCGTCGCCGGTCTCCTTCCTCAGGTCGCGGAGACCGAGCCCCAGCACTATGCGCCCGGCCTTCTTGCCGATGATGTCGGACGCTGCCCGCTGGACGAGCTGCGGTATGGAAAGGGGCGTTGGGGCGTTGATGGAAAACTGCATGGGCCTGGACGGCGCCCTGCACAGGAGCATCTCGGCGCAGCGCGAGGCGACCTCGCCCTGTTCACCGAAAAGTTCGTCACCTATTATAAGTATCCTGTTTTCCACGTCTATAATCTACTACTTATCGGCGGGTTTGACCACAAAAACGGCCCAAAATCCCTGTTTTTTCTCGCGGGAGAGGATTTTGCAGCCGTCCGCGACCAGCGCTCCCGGGACATTTTCGACCGGGGAACCGTCGTCGAGCCATATCTGGAGGACGCGCCCGCGGGGGTAGCCGGCCATCACGAGCCTGGAGCGCACGGCGTTACCGGGGCACACGACGCCCCGCAGGTCCAGCACGTCGGGGAAATCCGCAGACAGACCCTCCGGCAGTGGTCCGACCTTCGCCTGCTCGCAGAAGCGGGCTATCTCGCCGCAATGTTCGCCCGGGCTCTCGAGCCACTCCCCGACCGGATAGTCAGGAAGGCGCGCGGCGACCACCCTCGAAAGAGCCTCCTCGGGCGAGAGGACCGTCCCGAGGGTCCTGCGGAACCACTCGGCGCTCGCGAACGAGACGAGCCTCCGAAGGGCGTCTTCAAACCCAGGTTCGCCCCGATTGGCGTCCATCCACCGTGAAAGAGTAGTCCCGCCGTCCGTTTTCCGTTCATCCATTTTTTTTACCCGAATTTACAATTTTGTGACGCTTCATCGGAAAAGGCACAAAATCGGACATTTTTGTAAAATTTGCTTTTTTACCGACATTTTTCACATAAAAAATAGCAACGAAATATGGCAAAGTAGCCCAATGGTTTCTATATTTGGCGCCAAGCATTCAAATATGCAAAGGTTTCGAAAACGATGAGTACTTTCCTTCTCTACGCAATGTTCGTAGTCTATGTCATCGCCGGCGTAGGATTGGTGATTTACGGGTTCAGTTGCTACTATAGCATATACCTGTTCCTGAAGAACAGCCGCCACACCAGACTTACCGACCGCAAGAATATCCTCCAGTTCTACCGCGAGCATTCCATCAACGAGCTCCCGCAGGTCACGACCCAGCTTCCCATCTTCAACGAAGCGAACTGCGTCGAACGTCTCCTCGAGGCCGTGTGCGCCATCGACTACCCCAAGGACAAGCACGAGATCCAGGTCCTGGACGACTCCACTGACGAATGCTACGAGGTGGCCAAGAAGAAGGTCGAGGAACTCGCCGCCAAGGGTTACGACATCAAGCTTATCCACCGCACGAACCGTTCCGAATACAAGGCCGGCGCCCTCAAGGAAGCCATGGCCGTCGCGAAGGGCGACTTCCTCGCCATCTTCGACGCGGACTTCGTGCCCGAGAAGGACTTCCTCCTCAAGACCATCCCCTACCTGGTGATGGACGACCAGATTGGCCTCGTTCAGGGCCGCTGGGGCCACCTGAACCGCACGGAATCCGGTCTTACGCTCGCCCAGTCCATCGGTATCGACGGCCACTTCGTGGTGGAACAGTCCGCCCGTAGCTGGGGCAAGCTGTTCATGAACTTCAACGGTACCGCAGGCGTGTGGCGCAAGCAGGCCATCTACGGCGGTGGCGGCTGGGAAGGCGACACGCTGACCGAAGACATGGACCTTTCTTACCGTTCTCAGCTCGCTGGTTGGAAGATGAAGTTCGTGTTCGACGTGATCGTTCCGGCCGAACTCCCCAACGACATCAACGCGTTCAAGGCTCAACAGTTCCGCTGGGCCAAGGGCTCCATCCAGACGGCCATCAAGATCCTGCCGCGCGTGCTCAAGGCCAAGGTTCCTCTCCGCGTGAAGATTGGCGCCATCCTCCACACGACGCACTACTCCATCCACCCCTGCATGTTGTTCACCGCGCTCTGCGCATGGCCGCTGCTCGCGTTCTTCGACCCGGTCGCGCACATCCCGAACTGGGGCTACACCGTCGGTTTCAGCTTTATCTTCCTCGCCGCTATCGCTCCTTCCGTTCTTTACTTCGTCGCACAGCGCTGCTCCGGCTACACGGGCTGGAAGATCCGCCTCCTGAGCCTCCCCATCCTCATGGCGCTCGGCGTGGGCATCGCGGTCAGCAACTCCCGCGCAGTGTTCTCCGCAGTGATCGGTTCCAAGGGCAGCTTCGTCCGCACCCCGAAGAGCGGCGGATCCAAGAAGAAGGCCAAGAGCCACTACGCCCAGAAGTTCCCGTGGCAGGCAGTCATCGAACTGGGTGTCGGAGTCTACTGCATCTTCGGTCTTCTCGAATACATCGGCGCACAGAAGTTCATCATCGGACCGTTCCTCGCCCTCTACGCGGTCGGTTTCCTCTCCGTGGGCGTGCTCTCCTTCATGCACTACATCAGCAACCTGATCGAGATGCACAAGGTCCGCAAGGAAGCCCGCAAGGCCAAGAAAGAAGCCCTGCAGGCGGCATAAACCTACAGACGATTAGCATTTGGGCATCCGCGGATTTCGCGGATGCTTTTTTGCATCTGGAGGGAGCGTTCAGAGGCGGCAGCGGCGTAGGCGTCCCGGCTCTTGACGTACCCACGGTAGAACGAACCGTACATGCCGAGCGCGACGGACACGAGTATGCCGGCGGCGGCGAGCGCCACCATGAGCTCCATCAGCGTGAATCCCTTGCGCATCGCACAAGCCTCCTCAACGTGAAGTTGCCGGAACCGACCTCGACCCACTGGAGCGGGTAAGGCCCGAATACCGGGGTGTATACAGCGCGGATTTTAATAGGAGAAACAACATGGTAAGGCCTTGGGGCCGGGAGGGCTTCGACCCGCGTCAGGACGGTATCGGCGCAGGGCGGGCGCGAGACTGCGAGGGAATCGAGGAAAGCGACAGCGGTGAGAGCGGAGTCGACACGAGCGATTTCGGCGGAGGAGACGCGGTTGAAGGCACCGGCGTAGTGCCCGAGCGCCACAGTCCCCGAGGCGAGGACGGCGAGCGCGACTAGGACCTCCAGCAGGGTAAAGCCCTTGCGCTTATCGCTGGGCATGCAATGCTTATTGCAGGGGGCGGATTGCTTATTGCTGGTCATTGCCGAGCGGCCCTCCGGAAGACGACGCTCTCCCCGTCGAAGAACGCGGGAAGGAGCGCTAGGGCCGAGTCGCGCACAGTTCCGGGGAACGCGGCACCGGCAAGACTGTCGGGAGTATCGAGCACCACATTTCCGCCCGGTGCCGCGAGCACGCCCGCGAACGCGGCGTGCCCTGCAAGCGTCACGCTGCAGTCCCCGGAACCGATGGCAACAGCCACGCTCGGGAACCCGGCGCGCACACGGTCGCGCAACAGGATTTCCCGGCGCGCCGCAAGCATTCCCGAAAAGCGGAAGCGGGAGCAGACCTCAATCGACCCGCCGGAATAGACCTCCAGGCGGGCGGCGACAGCGTCCCCGCACAGGCGGACGTTCCCGTCCGCGAAGATGCGCAAGGTATCGAAGCGTGCCCTGCCCTTCACGTTCACGGAGCCTTCCACAACGAATGCCCCCGCGGGTACACGGGAATCCATATCCAGCAGGAGGTCGCCGCCCGAGACGTGCAATGCGACGGAGGAATCCAGCGCGAAGAAGCGCCTGTTGCCGGAGACGGCGCGGAGCCTAGGCGTGGAGAGGATGCGTTCCCGCAGGTCCGTACGGTAGGCGGCGAGGGCGGCGAACCATTCCTCAAAGCGCCTGCGCGTATACCGCGTCCCGTATTCCGCACAAATTCGCTTGCCGCTCCCGCCGGCATGCACCTTCCCTATTCCCTTGCCACCCGCAGGCACATCGCCCGCAGTTTCCAGCGGAGCGCACATGCGACCCCACAGGCCGTCACCGTACCTCGCCACGTGCGGCAGACCCGCGAAATGCCCGTCCGGGAATCCCGAAAGGGCCGCAATGATGGCCGATTCAGCATCGTAGACCGCCTGCACGCTCGCGACATAGCGGGCAGTCTGCCGCGAAAGCCCTCCTGTCGCCCATAGTAGGCCCGCATAGAGTATCGTCAGCGCAAGGATAATCGCCAGAATGAAAGGAAGCGCAAACCCACGTTTATTGCCCATTGAACACCTCCATGCGGGTATCGCCGCACACGAGCGAAATTTTGTCCTTCCCGATGGCGGCAAGCACATAAGCCCCGACGGAATCGCCTACGCGGAGCCAAACGCGCTCTCCCCCGTCAACGCTCGCCTGCACCAGGCGCCCCTCGACCACGCCATACAGTTTCATGCCAAGCGCTGTACATTGTACTGCAGCATCGTTTGCCGCTTCTTCTTGCCGGGCAGAACGTTCACTTGTACGTACGGAGCGCTCGTGCGGCTTTTCTTCATAAAATTTCTCGACCGGTTCCGTTTCGTATGGAGTCCCAAATACAGATTCCGGTACCGGAGACAAATCCGGAGCCGGCCTCGTATATGCAATCCCCTTGTCAAAGAATGTAGCCACGCCCGCAAAAAAGAGCGCCATTCCGGCCAAGGCTAGCAGGGCGATTTTCCTTTTCGCCCGGGGCTTCAGGCCTGCGCATTCGTCAAGGTCCACCGCCTTCCAGAACGGATCCCTCGCAGCACGCCTGCACCATTCGCGGCGCTCGCGCTCTCCGGCACCGTCGACGCAGACCAACCGTTTGCTCCAGGTTTCCGCCCTTGAGAACAGGTCGTCGCGCCTCAGGAATTCATCAAAGCGTTCGAGCCGCTCCCCCGCCGCTGTCGCATCGCAATCGGGTTCGCAGGTCCAGTGGCATAGCCTGCCTTCGAAGAAAACGAGGATGTAGAGCGCTCCACCCGCGAGGAAAGCGAAGCGGCAATTTCCGGTTTCATTTTCGCCCGCGCACTTGAAGCCAGCAGTATCTGCTACGCACTTGATACCTGTACCATCAGCGGTGCACTCCTCTTCGCACATTAGTTTGTCTGCACAGCCGTAGAGCATCGCCATGCGGGGCAACACGCGGTCGCAACGCCTGCGGAGTTCTGCGACATCGGTTTCTGCGCGCATCACCAAGTATCGGTGCCGGCGTCCGTCCGCACTGTTGAACGAGACCATCTCGCGAAAAACGGGACCGGCCGCGCATTCCCCGTTCCAGCAGGCTTCCGCCACCTTCGGGAATTCATCAGCAAAACGCGCGTGCAAGGTCTTTGCATCAAGCACGCCGTCGAAGCCCGTCACCACCTCCCACGTCCACAGACGCGCATCCGCATAGGCAATCCGCGCAAACATCAGAACTTCACCTCAGGCGTGATGAATATGGCAAGTTCGCTCTCGTCGTCGACTTCGCTCACGTAGCTGAAAAGCCTGCCGACAATCGGGATGCTCCCCAAGAACGGCACCGCATTGCGAACCTCGGATTTGCTCTTCCGCACGAGCCCGCCCAGGCAAAGCGTCTCGCCGCTTTTCAGGGCGACATTCGTCTTCAGGTTGCGAGTGCTGATGTCGCGCGGGCCATCCCCGCTCGAGCGCCCCGCCGTCTTGATTTCGGGCGAAATGTTCAGCGTGATGTTCCCGCCCTGCGTCACCGTCGGGGTAATTTCCAGCGAGATGCCGTCATTGAACGAGCGGTAGTCCGTAATCGGGTAGCCGTCCGCAGAAACCTGGCTCACCAGGTAATACACCGTGTTCGTCACGTTCAGTTCCGCCTTGTTCCCGTTGAGCGTCGTGAGCCGCGGGCGCGCGAGGACTTCGGCCCTGTTGTTCTCTTCCATCGCGGCGAGTTCCATCTCGAAACGCGCAGGGAGTATCCCGATTTTCCCGAACGCGCCCGAGCCCGAGACGTCCTTGCCCAAGAATTCCATGAACCCGCGCACGCCCAGGTCGTTCTCGCCCGTCTTGCGCGTGGCCCCGCTGTGCAGGCCTATCTCGAAATTGCGACCGCGCTTGAATTCCACAATCACGCACGATATCGTCACCTGCATGGGAGGCTTGTCTAGGCGCTCGAGAATCGATACCGCCTCCGCGATTTCGGAAGGGGCCCCGCGAAGCATGAGCGCGTTCTGCTCTTTAACCTCCGAAACCACGAGAGCCGAACCAGGCATCAGTTTGGAGAGCTGCGCCATAAGCGGCGCCGGAGCGGCATCCTTCAGCGAGTACACTTCCGTTCGCGAAAGCACGTTCTTCGCCCCGCGTTCCGCGACGAACAAGGTGTTCGAATCCAGCGCATAGGTGTAGCGGCTCCCGCGGAAAAGCGACTTCAACAAGCCGGTCAACGGCATGCGTTCGAACCGCATCTGGAGCGATTCGTGCACCTCGCCGTACAAAACCAGATTCAGGTTCGCCACCCGCGCGCATTCCTTGAGGAACGAATCCAGCGGCGTGCCGTCCAGTTCCACCGAGTAGAGGGAATCGTCCTGGACGATATCGGGAATTTTCGCATCGGGGCCAGTCGCGCCACCGCCTGCGCCCGCAGCCGGTTTGCGCGGACGCTCCACCCGGAAGCATTCCGCATCGCGACGCACACGGAAGCCATGCGATTCAAGCAGAACACGCAACGCCGTCCCTGGCGGGACCGCGTCAAGCCTGCCGCTCACAAGGCCCGCGACCTCCGGGGAAGCGACCACGTTCAAGCCCGTATTCGCGGAAAAGTCCCGGATAAACTCGCGGACGTCGCGCTCCCGCACGTCAATCGACACCAGCGAATCCCTGACGTCGAAATAATTCTCCCCGCGCGCCCGCTCCTTGCGAATATGGAAGACCGTCCCGTCGCGAACGAGTTCGAGCCCGAGGGTAGAGCACAGCGACGTGAGGCCCTCCAGAAGTCCCACCCCATCGAGGTGGAACGTCACCCGGGCTTCCGCGTCGGCATCTACGAGCACGGGCACGCCGTAGGCAAGCGACACCGAGCGCGCGACATCCTGCAGGCTCGCGTCCACGAAATCGAGCGAAACCTTGTCCGGCAAAAGGCGCTCTTCGCTCCAGGCGCGCCCGAGACATAGCAGAAGAAAAAGGACGATGCTTGCAACCGCCGGCATAAAACAGCCGCGGCTCCCGTCCATATTTTTGCGAGGCACGAGGCCTCCTAGATTTTTACGATATATAAGTAAAGGGCGTCACACGACAGCCGACACAACCCGAAAAACCGGATTGAGAATAATCTACAAAAAAGGTATCCGGAAAAACAAGCGGTGCGATTTTTTTGAAATTTCGCCGAAAAACGCCGCAAACTTTTTGTGCGGTTACATGCTCACGAACTTGCGCATGCTTAAGACTGCCGTAAGCGCGCTCAGAACAAGGCAAACGATTATGGTAACCGCGGGAATAAAAAGCCCGCCCAAGAACACCTCATGGAAAAGCTGCACCAGCAAGAGGAGCGGAACCACGACGAACAGCGAAAGGTGCGTCGCCGCGCGTACCGTCTTTACTCGAAGCGAAAGCAGCAGCGAGAACGAGGTCGTAAGAAGCGTCGCGGAAACGGCCCCCAAGATGGAAGCAAGCGCTTCCGTCCGCGAAATTTCCGGATGCGAGATCCAGTAACCGAGTTGCGCCAGAAGCGCGAATACGAGCGGGAACGGCACCACCGCCAGGAGCTTGCCCCAGAACAGTTTCGAAGGAGCGATCGGAGAAAGCTGAAGAAGTTCGAGGGAATTGCGCTCGCGTTCACCCGCAAAGGAATCGCCCGCAAGAGGGGATCCCATCGGGGCCATGAGGCAACCGAGCAGGAGCATCATGTAGCCTTCCATGCCCTGCATAATCTGCCCGCCGTAACGCGAAACCGCAATCG
>CACXXH010000002.1 GCA_902771595.1 Fibrobacter succinogenes
GCTTCCGGACTCCACCTCTCCAAACGGTATCCCACCGACATAGTCACTGACCGCATTATCGAATTCCTCATAGCCGGTCGAGGAATACGCGACGGCCGTACGGACAACTTCACCGCTCGGGGCAATCTCAAATCTCAAGACAACGCGGCCATCGAATCCGGATTTCTTCTTCAGGAAATTGTTATAGATATCGCACAATTCCGGCCCGCGACGTCTTATGGTTTCCAGGACATCTTTGGCGGAACGGGAGCCGCGCACCTTGATATCATCGGCCCGCCACGGAATAAAGACTTTGCCGGATGGCGTGTCACTGTCGGCTTTCGACAAACCAGTTACTTCCCCAAGAAGTTTGTCGATATCATTGTTGAATTTTTTCAAAAATTTCATCGCGTGCAAGCTCGCCTGTTCCATCTTCAAACTGGGCGCAACCAGCCTTCGAAAACTGCGGGGATTATCCATTTGAGGCGCCAAACCGGACAACCGGTAAATTTCCCGATAGGCCATTTCCATCGAACGAAGGCGAAAAGCATCATCCGAGTCATCGACATTGACCCAGACATACCTGAACCCTATTTCCTTCAACGCAATTATCAAGGGGGTCAATTCATGGAACTTGTTCTGTCTAAAGAAACTGCCATCAATGTATAAAGAAATTCTGTCAACATCCCACTTGTCAGCATACCACTTGCGATAACGAATCAAGGTTCTGACAATAACATCAAATGCAGAAAGCGGAGCGATAGCGGCATCTCCCCGCCAAACCCTTCGCATAGAATTCGGGGAAAGCGTGGCAAGCGAATCCCCTTCGACAGGCAACTTCAAATCCCTCGGCGGATTCATGCCCAGATTGCCTTCCCCCGGAAGGCTGAGGAAATCGCCCTTGCCGTCAACGTAGACGCTATCCGGCGCTGCGACCATGGCCGAGTACTGATAACGGGGGAACGGGTAGTGAACTGCCCAAAAGACACGTCCCGGATCCTCTTCGAAATCCTTCTCGATTGCCGCATAGCGGGCCGTATACGGATAATCGAGAACCCTATAATACACCTTCGGGTCAAACCCGCCACGAGCGCCGATAACAAGATGGTCGTCGTTTATGCCAAGGGAAAACATCAGGTCCTGTTCCCAGCAGTGACCGTAGCCAAAGCAAAGCGACACCGCAAGGGCAAAGGCAAAAAGAATCCGGTCCGTCATTTTACTTCTCCAAAAACTCCAGCATCATCGCCGTTTTTTTACATCAAATCATTTTCATTTGCACTTTGGCTTCTTGACATATGTTTTTTCCTTTTTCTTTAAAAACATATCATTTAGAACAAGGCAATCTTTTTTCGTATACAGATGTTCTCGCGACCGCAATCTGCTAAAATCCGCTTCATTCCCTTCCAAGAAATAGAATCCTTTTACGTCATCCAAGGACATTGTCTTAAAGAGATCTAAGTATATTTCATTATTTATCTCTATATTTTTTTTGTCTTTACTTGGAATACATGTTACAGAATATGGAGACGTCCGCTCGTACGTTTCACTTTTGCAATCTGGAATAAAATATACAGAGGACGTAAAATCGTCATAACTGACATCAACTGTTGATGGTGTGTGAACGCAGAGAACTTTATCACTTTGATTTTCAAATAAAAAAGAAACCCGGTTTGAATCACATGCAACATCAATTTTCAGACCATCTCCGAAAACAAAGCTTGTAAAAAGAGGAACTACAAAAAAGAGTAATTTTGTGTCTAATATGTGCATCAGCCCCTCTTCCTAAAGCGTCTGAACTCGGCTAAATCAGAAATCATTTCCTGTTCGCTTGTCCAGCCTTTGTCATCGGCAAAGATTTCCTGAATTTTCTCTAACCTTACTTTCGCAAGAATTTTCTTTGCATCTATAGCCATAAAACCTCTTTTTAAATAAAAGTATAATACAAACCATTACAAAAGTCAAGTTTTATGTTTTCTTCTTTTTTGACTCGAAGGCCTTGACCTCGTCTGTCAGAACTTTTTGCAATTTTTCTTTAGGAAGTAATAGTTGGTAATCGGCCACGCCAATAGGTTTTTCAATGCCGTCCAAAGAGAGTTCTACCTCCACACTATCTTTCGTTGCGCACAGAATGACTCCTATGGAACCATTCTCGTCTGGAGCTCGTTCTAATCGGTCTAGCAAAGACAAGTAATAATTCATCTTGCCAACGTATTCCGGCCTAAATTCGCCTATTTTCAAGTCGATCGCCACAAGGCTTTTTAAATGTCGGTTGAAAAATAGCATATCCACCTTTCTTGTCTTGCCGTTAAATTCCAATTCGTATTGGTTTCCTATAAAGGCAAACCCTTTGCCAAGCTCCAAAAGAAACTGCTTTACTTTTTCGACAAGTTTCTTTTCAAGTTCCAGTTCTTCTAAAGGTCCATTTACGTTCAAGAATCCGAGATTGTAAGAACTGCGGAATGTTTCGTTCGCAAATGAAATCTGCTCTTTGGATAGAGTTCGTTCGAAGTTGTTTGCAGGACCGTTCAAAACGGCATGTTTGTACATTTGCATTTTAACCGCGTTTACCAATAGGTTGCGCGACCATCCTTTTGTGGCGCATTCGGTCGCATAAAATAGGATGCTTTCGTCATTGTCGCCTATAGACTGCATCAGTTGCAGAATATGCCCCCATGGTAAAAGTGCAACAGCTTGTTGCACTTTTGACAGGCTTTGGCAAAAACGCTCGTAATACTTTTTCATATTCCATAGATTTCGTGGAGATACACCCATTTCGGGGAAGTGCTCCTTCAAATCTGCTGATAATCGTCTGACAACGGCATTGCCGTGTTTACTTTCTAGCTTTCGTTCATGGAGCATTTGACCAATTTTCCAATAGACCGCGTTTTCGCCGATATTCAGCTGACGGGCGACTTTTATTCTGGTTTCGTTGATTACGGCAACGGCCTGTTGCAAAATTTCGTTATATTCGGATTCCTCTTGTTTCGCGATGGCCTTTTTCATGATTGTTCCTTCCTTGCCTCGATAAATCTTGTTTAAAACTGCGACAGCCTGTCGCAGTTTTGCAGATTGATTTCACCGCATAAAAAAAGGACCGCCTCTGCGCCAAGCGCAGATCGACGATCCATAATACGGGGCCGGCAACTTAACCGGCTATTCTAAATATACAAAATTTTTTATCTTGATTGCATCATGAATCTCGCCTTGCTCAGAGTTTGCGCCATTGTGCTGATTGTGAATGGATTGAGCTCCATCGCGGGAGCGTTATTACCACTATTCACCCTAGAAATAGAAGACGAACCATTCTTTTCCACTCATGGGCCGGCAATTCTATCATCTAGTATTTTTGTTACTCTAGTGGTAATCGCGCTCGTAAAAAGGAGCACACGAATTTTAAAAATCCTTTCCATAATCGCAATAATCTTGACCTTCGCTAGAGCAATTATTTTTACCGTTCATTTCAACATTCATATTTTACCCATAGGTTTAGGATACACTTACCTCCTAAAACAACTCACCGATATATTCGTGAATACGTCTTTAGCGACATGGATCGCGGCATTCTTTATTGACCGCGCCAATACCGATCCAAAAATTAATCTGAACCTGCTCCGGTTCTGCACCGCATTCTTTTTGACCTACGACGCAAACGGTCTAATCAAAACGATATTGGATTTTTCATTATCGTCATTTGATACCGTCATACTTCCCATCTCAATTGCGGCAGGAATATTCATCCTCGTCAAGAAGAATACGCTCGTTTTGAAAATCTATTCCATAATACTGTTCGTCTATTGTCTATGGAACACATGGGATTATGTCCGCGAACACATGTACGGCACATATTATGTATGGGACGCATGCATCGGCATGATTTTCAATTCGTTCTTCGTGGTTTGCGCCGCGACGTTCTTTGTAAACCCAGAAGAGACCAAGCTCTACGCCCAGAAATTGAAAAGCCTGGTTCTCAAGTGGAGAAGCCTTACCTGATTCAAGGCCGTTTTAGAAATAAAAGAAAACGCGGAAGGCTGCATTAGCTAGAACATGATTGTAATCATCATCGTCGAAGCCAGCAAATCTTTGGAATCCCATCGAAGCGTTAATAGTTACAACATCGTTGAATTCATAAAACACCCCGACGTTAGACCCATAGGAAATACTCTTTCTGCGGGGGTTATGGCTGGAACCTTGACAGGCAAATCGTTTTTTGAAGAAGAAAAACGTTCCTATATATGAAGAAAATTGTGGCGTAACGTCAAAAGAGAGTTGCGGAGCAGCTAGTATTCTAAAAATCAAGCAGCAAGTTCCCGCCATACGCTTGACGGACAAGATTGAATATCGGTATTATTTCCCAACTGAAAGACCGCTCCTTCGGCTTGGAAGAATTCAATTGGTCCTTATAGAATTGAGCCCGATTGTGATACCTGTTGCTTTTGATCTTGGCAATGGAGCCTCCCATAAGCATGCTTATGCCTCCGATCGTCAATGCGGTTCCTAAAACAAATAACATGCCACGGCTGCCGCTACCGGAGTCTCCGTCATAAGACGCCGAGTCTTTCTCATTTTTTTCCCCGATTCCTGCTATCAGGGGCGTCACCACAAGGGCTATACCCGAAGCGGTCATGACTCCACCGCCAATAAAAAGTTTCGTAGCCGTTTTACTTTTGCTGTCGCCCCATCTCGTATATTGGTCAATTTTTTCCAACAACTCCGAAGAAACCGAATCCGGCTGGGCAATATAATGAGCGGGCGGTTCTTGGGCAAAAACCGACGCTACGAGCAACAACAAAAAGAGACAGGCTCGCACCATGTTAGACTATACATCGAATATTACCGATTCCACCCCGAGTGTCCGCTGCCGTAATAGAGAGCTTCGTCTTCGGCGGAAAAATCGTCCGCCACGGAATCGCGCGGCGAAAGCCAGCCTCGCATTTTCTTTATGCGCTCGGCCCGCGCTTTTTTCGCCTGCAATTCAGCATCCTGTTTTTCGACACCTTGCTTTTCATTAGATGAATCCATCATATTCACTACCTCCGGCAAGAGAATTACGAACTAACTATAAAATACATTATTTTGCCGCCATGCGGACATTTTCGAGTCTTTTTCCGCAATTTTATCCAATTTTTAAAAGTTCCTTCTATATAGAATTCGGGTGCAAGCGCAGCGCATTCTGCGGTGCACAAAACATATAAGGAGTTATAAATGACTAAGGAACTTTTTGAAAAATTCAACAACGGCGAACTCAGGCTCCCCGGCAACGCAAAGGCGTTCAAGGACCTCGCCTGGAACAAGCACCCGACTTTCGAAGGCGTAGAACTCAAGCACATCATCACCTCGAAAGAGACTGGCGGCACGTTCAGCTACCACCTCGTCCGAATCGCCCCGAACAAAAGCATCAGGAACCACATTCACGAAACGCAGCTCGAGACGCATGAAGTGATTGCGGGACACGGAATATGCGTGAATGACGGCGCCAAAATCGAATACGTTCCCGGCGTAATTTCGATCATGCCCGCGAAAGTCCCGCACGAGGTCAACGCGGGTGAAGACGGACTTTACCTGTTCGCAAAATTCATCCCGGCGCTGTGCTAAAAACAGCGCGGAATCAATCGGGATCCGTTGTCGGCTTCACGGCCTTCTTGTATTCTTTGGGCGAAAGCCCGACCACTTTTTTGAAGCACCTGTCCATGTGGCTCTGGTCGTAGAATCCGGCATCGAATGTCACTTCGGATGCGCTCCTTTCGGCGAGCAACTTTTGGGCCTTGCGGACCTTGCACTGCATCTGGAACTGGTGCGGCGTGAGGCCGAAGGCCTTCTTGAATTCGCGAATCATGTGGAACGGGCTGATGCACGCGTCATGTGCCATCTGTTCTATCAGGTAAATGTTCTCGGGATTTTCGAGGATGCTCTTGCGCAGTTCGCTCAGGCGCGCGACCGCATCTTCGTATTCCCTTTCGAACGCGCCGGATAACGCACCATCGCCGGCGGCGTCATCCACCGCGATGCACAACACGACCATCGAATAGCTTTGGCCGTCGACCATCCTGATTTCGTGAAGCACGTCGGGCGGAATCTGGAACTTGTCGCCAGCACCATAAACTTCTGCGACGCCGTTCATCACCAGGCAAATCGAGCCCTCTTCGATGTAGCCTACGGTCAAGTGCCCCGTATGCGTGTGCGGCGGGTACGATTTTCGCCAGTCCTTGTAGCGGACGCATTCAATTTTATCGTTCTTCTTGCTGTACGAAATCTCGGACATTTGGCGCAGAACTTAGATACTTTTGGACTCTGCGTCAACATTTTAAATTATTTTAACCCTAAATTGGGATTTTATGCATTATTTTTATGGTTAAAAACCTATTTTAGGGTTGTTTTATAGGTAGAAAATATATAGATTTTTTATAGAAAAACAGGAGGCCGGCATGTACAGGGCAACACCGCTTACAGAAAAAGCAACCCTCAAGGAACTCGGAGAACGCATCCGAGCGCACCGCATCGCCCTGGACCTCTCACGCGAAACCCTCGCCGAAAAGGCGGGCATCGGCAAGAATACGCTTGTCCGACTCGAAAACGGACAGAGCGTCGGGCTCTCGCACCTCGTCAAAGTGCTGCTCGAATTCGGCAAAGCGGAAAGCCTCGTCGAGATCCTCCCCGATTACAGCCAGAGCCCCATGATGCTCTTACGCGAATCGCAGAAACTGCCCCAGCGCAAACGCGCCGGCCGCAAAAAGAAAACCGTCTCCACGCAATGGGTATGGAAGGAGGACGAATGATCCCCGTCGAAGTCCAGCTCTGGGGCACGACAATCGGGGCGCTTTCGCAAAAAAAAGACGACGGAGTCGCCACCTTCGAATACAACCCCGACTTCGCGCGGAGCGGCGTACAGCCCGCACCCATCACCATGCCCGTGCAAGGCGTCATCTACAAATTCAGCGACCTCTCGCAAGAAACATTCCACGGCCTGCCAGGACTCTTCATCGACTCCGTTCCCGACAAGTTCGGCAACAAGGTTATCGACCAGTGGCTCGTGCAGAACGGCCGGGAACCAAATAGCTTCACTGCGCTCGAAAGGCTCTGCTACACAGGCTCGCGAGGCATGGGGGCGCTCGAGTTCTATCCGGCGACAGGCCCCGAATCCATCAAAGACGAACCGCTCGAAATAGAACGGCTCCGCGCACTCGCCGCAACCATACTGGACCAGCGGAAAAAAGTGAAGGTCAACCTGCGCGAAAAAAAGGCGTTTGAACAAATCGTAAGAATTGGCTCATCGGCAGGAGGCGCGCGCGCCAAGGTGCTCATCGCCTACGACGAGACGACAGGCAACATTCTTTCGGGGCAGACCCGCGCGCCCAAAGGCTACGGCTACTGGTTACTCAAATTCGATGACATAGAGAACAACCGCGACAAGGAAGACGCGGACCCCGCAGGTTTCGGCGCCCTGGAATTCACGTACAGCGAAATTGCGAAAAAGGCAGGAATCCAGATGACGGAATGCCGCCTGCTCACCGACGGCAAGCACCGGCACTTCATGACACGCCGATTCGACCGCACAGCAAACGGCGGCAAACTGCACTACCAGTCGCTCGCAGCCCTCGCACACTTCGACTTCAATATGGCAGGCGCCTACAGCTACGAGCAGGCGTTCGCCGCCGCGCGCAAAATCGGGCTATCCACCGCAGACATCGAACAGATGTACCGCAGGGCCGTATTCAACATCTGCGCAAGGAACCAGGATGACCATACAAAAAATATCGGATTCCTGATGGACAAGAGCGGCAAATGGTCGCTCGCGCCCGCCTTCGACATCACCTACGCCTACAACCGCATCGGGCGCTGGACCAACATGCACCAGATGACCTTCAACGGGAAACGCGAGAAGTTCACCCTCGACGATTTCAAGACCGTCGCCAAAAACGCCGGACTCGTGAGAGGGCGCTACAAGCGCATCCTGGAGCAGGTGCAAGACAGTCTCGCCGAATTCAAAAAACTCGCTCAGAAAAACGACGTCCCCAAGAAACTCATTAAAAAAGTCGAGAGGAACATACTCACATTTTAAAACCCTAATTTAGGACTTTAATATTAAAATAGTGCAATAAAAACCTATTTTTGGGTCATTAAATAACAGAGAATATATGAAAAAGAATTTTTCGAAATGGGTGGCCTGCTGGGGTAACGCGACCTCCATCACCGACCGCAAGGAAGCGACCTACGCAAAAGATTTAACGCTGCGCTACCCGATACGCGCCTGCTTTTCGGGCAACAAGCTGCGGTTCCATTTTTCGAACCTCACCGGCACGGAACCCGTGACCATCAGCGAGGCGTATATCGCTAAAGATGCCGCGCAGTCTATAAACGGCGCGCAGTCCGCTGCCGGCGAAACAGGCGCCGCGCCGGCTAAAAATGCGCCGGTTAAAAATGCGCCGACTCAAGATGCGCCGATCGCCATCACGTTCAACGGCAGCGCTTCCGGGACAATCCCCGCGGGCGAAGAAATCCTGAGCGACGAAATCGCATTCGACGTAACCGCGGGTGAAACTTTCAACGTGAGCCTCTACTTCGCAGACTTCACGCAGATGAACGCAGGCACGGCAATCACGGGCCCGCTTTCGGGCGGCAAGTACAGCTACGGCAACTTCGCGAAGGCGGCAAGCCTTCCCGACGACCTCACGCGCAAAACGAACTGGATTTACTTCCTCAATACCGTCGACATCTTCACCGAAGAGAAGAACTTCGCGCTCGTGTGCTTCGGCGATTCCATCACGGCTCAGGACTGGCCCGACTACCTCACGCTGCGTTGCGCCCGAGAAGGTTTCAACAACGTCGCCATCATCCGCCGCGCGGTAAGCGGCACGCGCATCCTCCGCGAATACAGCTGCATCACGTATGCGGCATACGGCCTCAAGGGCGCCACGCGATTCCCCATCGAAATGAACGTCGCCGGTGCCCGCACTGTAATCGTGCAGCACGGCATCAACGACATCATCCATCCGGTCGGCGTCGAAGTCAACAAGTTCCGCCCCTGGAGCGACATGCCCACCGCAGACGACCTCATCAACGGGGTGCGCACGCTCTACATTCAGCATGCGCGCAAGCTCGGGCTCAAGGTGTACAGCGGCACGCTCCTGCCCATATACGGCTGGCGCACCTACAACGAAAACCGCGACATCATCCGAATCGCATTCAATACATGGCTGCGGACCTCGCCGGAATTCGACGGCTGCGTGGATTTCGACATGGCCGTGCGCGGGCACGACGACCCGAAACGATTCGCGGGCGGTTTCGACTCGGGAGACCACCTGCACCCAAGCGCCAAGGCGTACGAGGCCATGGCCGAATGCGTCCCCGAAGATCTGCTCCAGTAAACTATTTATATTTCTCCCATGCAGCCCTACATTCACCAATTCGCAAACTTCTTGCGCCTCCACATGGATTCCATCTCGGTGGGGCTTGTCGCCACATTGCTCATCATCTACGGCGAGCACATCAACGGCTACTTCAAGAAGATTACGAAGAGCATCCCCTTCCTCGGGCGGTTCGCACTTTTCGTGCTGCTGTGCAGCGCGGGTTACGCGTTCCTGTCATCGCAGCTGGTGAAACTGATCAAGTACTTTCTGCACGGGCAAGCCGACCTGGCGCTCATCGGGATTATCGCGGCGGCGTTCATAGTACTCGCATTCTGCGCCCGCAGCGGCAAGGACATCTAGACTCCGCTACACGTCGATTTTCACGCGGCTGATATTGTTCGCGTCTTTCTGCACGCGCACGTTCTTGTCTATCCTGTTCTCGAGACCTTCCACGTGGCTGATGATGCCCACGAGGCGGTTGCTGCCGGCCAGGTTCTGCAGCGTGTCGATGGCGACCCGCAGGATTTCTTCGTCGAGCGAACCGAAACCTTCGTCGATAAACATCGTGTCGAGTTCGATTCCGCCCGCGGAACTCTGCACCTCGTCGGCGAGGCCGAGCGCCAGCGATAGCGACGCCAAAAAACTCTCGCCGCCGCTGAGCGTTTTCACTTCGCGCTGCTTGCCGCAGGTATGGTCGATCACGTTCAGGTCGAGCCCGCTCTGGCTGCGCTTATTGGAAGCCTGCTCGCGACGCACCAGCTCGTATTTCCCGTTGGAAAGCCGCAAGAAGCGTGTGTTCGCCTTGCGCAAAATGCGGTCCAGGTATGCGCCCTGCACGTAGGTCTCGAGCATCATCTTGTCCTTGCCGGAGAGCGTTCCGTTCACCGTATCGGAGAGGTTCTCGACCCACATGCGCTTCTTCAGGAGCACGCCCAGGCTTTCGGCAATCCCTTGGATTTCCTTGAGCGAGCGCCTGTTCTGCTCGAGCCTTCCCGAAGCCGTTTTCCAGGATTGCGTGAGCGCCTGCTGTTCATCCGCGAGCGCCCTGCACTTGGTTTCCAGTTCCTCGAGGTTGTACTGCGGGGCATCTTTCAGCTGGCCTTCGAGCGATTTCACGCGGCCTTCGAGTTCCTTCAGGTTTTCCTTGCACGCGTTCAGCTTTTCAGTGGCGAGTTTGATATCGCCCTGCAGCTTGGTGACCGCGGCCTGCTTTTCGCGAATGACCTTCTCCGCATCGGCCTTGCCCGCATATGGGAGCTTTTTCGCCGCATCTTCGGCATGCTTTTTCTGCGTTACAAGTTCCGCCTCGGCGGCCGCGACATCCTTCGCAAAGTTCTCGTTTTCGGTGCGGCACTTCTCGTGCTTTTCCTTGATTTCGGGGAGCGACTTTTCCAGCTCGGCCTTGCGAGCCGCACGAACATTCTCGGCATTGAGTTTCGCCACGACTTCGACCAACTGCGATTTCACGCTGTCGAATTCCCCGCGGATTTTTTCCTTGCATTCTTCCACGGTGCATTCACCGAAAAGCTCCGCAAGTTTTTTCTCGAGTTCTTCGCGCTTGGCATCGCGCGCAGCTTTCGCCCTGGAGGCTATACCCGCCTTGGCGTTCCATGATTCAAGAAGGCCCGCGACATTGCGCTTGAGCTCTTCGAGTTCCGCCTGCGTCGGCGCCTCTACCGACTTGCAAGCCTTATGCGGATGCGCCGTAGACCCGCAAACCGGGCAGGGGGAGCCCTCTTCGAGAGTTTCGGCCAAAATACCCGCCTGCTCGTTCAGGAACGCGCGATTTTTCGCTTCGTAAATATCGTTACTTTGTCTATACCTGCTATCGGCAACGAGGTATTCGTCCTGCGCCTTGCGGAGAGCATCTTCGGCAGTATCGAGTTCCTTTACCGTGTTGCCCACCAGCACGAGCTGCTTCTTGCGCGCATCAAGAGATTCCCGTTGCGCATCGAGTTTCGCCTTGTTCTCGCCCGCATCGGAGAGGCCCTTGAATTCCTCTTCGAGCTTCTGGATTTCGCCGTTCCTCTTTTCGAAATCCTTCTTTCTGGATTCAAGCGAATTCTTGTCCCTGGCAAGATCGCGTTCCTTGCCGTTTATGATACCGCGGGCTTCTTCGAGCCGGCCGTATTCCGGCAACAAGTTCCTTAAGGTCGTGACCTCTTCCTGCAACTTTTCGCATTCGGGCCTACGCGCCTCGGCCGCCGCCAGCGCTGCCGCAAGCGGCTCAAGTTCCGGCAAAAGTCTGGCATGATTCCGCTTCGCCTCGTCAAGCGACTTGCGTGCATTTTCTATGCCCCGCGCCTTGCCGAGTTCCTGGTTCATCGCGGTCATACGCGCCGCACACTTGTCGAGAGTTTCCTTCATCGCATCGACCGCGACGGAATCCTCGTTCACGACCTTCTCGAGCAATTCGCAAAGTTCGTTCCAGTCGGCAACGCGCCTTTCTTTGGCGAGATTCTTGGCCCCCTCGATATCGTTTGCAAAAACGGACTTCTCGTCGCATGCCACATGCGAAACTTCTATGCAGGCGCGCGACTCACTTTCGCCGCACTTGTTTTTCAGTTCCAACGCCTGCCTCTTGAGTTCAATCTGCAATTTCTCGAACTTGTCCGTCTTGAAAAGCTGGCGGAAAATATCGATACGCTCGTCCGTCGTCGTAAGCAGCAACTTCAAAAAGTCGCCCTGCGCAATCATCGCGATTTGCGAGAACTGCTCGCCGGTTACCCTGATGATACTGTATACCGCTTCCGTCACCGCCTTGTCGCCGCTTACCGTACGGCTCGCGGGCCCCACCTTGCCGGTGGCCTCGGGGTAATAGAAAGTCGCCGACGCGCTTTCCTTCGTCATGCCCTCGCCGCGCATCTTGGGGCGTTCGTATTCGGGATTGCGCACCACGCGGTATTCCCTGCCCGCATAGGCGAAAGTCAGGTCCACGAATGTCGGGGTATCGGGCGTCGCATTCAGGCAACGGAAATGCTTGGCGTAGTCACCGCTCGCATTGCGGCTGCTCCCGCT
Organism: Fibrobacter succinogenes; assembly: GCA_902771595.1. Classification (GTDB taxonomy): domain Bacteria; phylum Fibrobacterota; class Fibrobacteria; order Fibrobacterales; family Fibrobacteraceae; genus Fibrobacter; species Fibrobacter succinogenes_C. Next base: position 12,342 of record CACXXH010000002.1, read on the forward strand.
CGCCGTCCCGAAAAGCGCAAAAGCAATCGCATCGAAAATCGTCGTCTTGCCGGCACCCGTATCGCCCGAAATCAAGAAGAGCCCGCTCGTCCCGAGCTTGTCCAGTTCTATCACGGTCTTTTCGGCATACGGGCCGAACGCTGAAATCACAAGCCTGGTAGGTCTCATCCGTTGTCCCCCCAGATGCCGTTGATCAAATCCTGGACGAATTCGGTTTCTTCCGCATTCATCGGGCGCCCGTTGCGGCCCTCGAAAAACTCGCCGAACAATTCCATCGGCTTCTTTTCGTCGACTGCTTCCGCAATGCCGACATCCGCCTGGTTGCGCGTGCGCTCGTTGTCGTAGGCGAGCATCATCAAATTCGGGTAAATGCCGCGCAGCTTCTGCGCCGCGTCGGGCACGTCGTTTTCGTCGGTGAGTTTCACGTAAACGAAATCGTCAAGTTTGTTGCCCGCGGCAACCTGCGCATTCCGGAATTCCGGAGAAACGATTTCGGCAAATGTCCCGCGGATTTCACGCACGTCGTGCAACGGCACCAGCGGGATTTCACGAATCTGCAAGGCCGCGCGCATTCCAGCACCAGCATTTCCCGCAAACAAGTCTCCAGCAACATCGACCGCATTCGCGGACGCGCCCAGTTCCACCACCGTGAGCGATTTCTTGTGCACCGCTTCCGAAAGCGAATACTTGAGCGGAGTGCCGCTGTAACGCGCACGCACCGTACCGTCGTCCTTCAGCACGTTCTGCGGCTTGTGTATGTGGCCGAGCGCCACGTAATCGAACGCGGCAAAAACCGTAGCGTCCACATTGTCGAGCCCGCCCACGTTCTCCTCGGACTCGCTGCGTTCCGCGCCCGTCACGAACTGGTGGGCAATCAGCACGTTCCTGCGGCCCGGCGTAAAATGCATCTGCGCGATGGCCGCCTTCACGGCCGACGTGTAATCCTTCACCGCGTCGCGTTCCTCGTCGGTCACAAGATTCGCGCGCACTGTCACCGGCCGCACGAACGGCAGCATCCAAACGTCCACCTCGCCTTCGCTGTCGGCGAGCGTAACCGGCGTGAACTTCCCGTCGTAGACCTGGGACACGTGCACGCCGCTCTTTTCCATGAGCCTCCCGCCGAAAGCGATACGCTCCGCCGAATCGTGGTTCCCGCTCAATACGAACGTGCGCACTTTTCTCGCGGCAAGTTCCACCAGAAAATCGTCGAGCACCGCGACCGCCTCGGCCGAAGGCACCGGCTTATCATAAACGTCACCCGCGATGAGCACCGCATCGGGCTTCTCGCTATCGACAGCCTCCAGGATGCGCGCCAATATACGCCTCTGCTCATCGAGCATTGAATGCTCGCACACTATTTTACCAATGTGCAAGTCGGCAGTATGGATAAATTTCATCGGTACAAAAGCCTACTTCAGATAGAACGATGCGCCCGCGCTTCCGGCAAAATGGCGATAATCCGGATCGACAAACGACAATATCAAGCCACCGTATACTTCCCAGTGCTTGCTGATGCGGTAGCCGCTCTTGAAATAGTGCGAGTAGATATTCGGGCTGCTGACGCTTTCGCCCCCGCCCTTCACATTCGGGCCATATATGCTCAAGTTGTAGCTCACGAAAAAGTCGTCGACGATGACGCTCGCATACGCGCCATAGAGCAGGGACGTATAGAACTCCGCATCTGTATTCTTTATGGAACTCCAATTATCGTCGTCGGAACAGGGCCATGTGCTACATGTGCTGCCATCAATTTCCAACTCGGTATAATGGTGGAAAAAACCGACATACACGCCCGCCTCGAAGACGCTCGTGTTGAAACCCAGCTTGAGGTGATGATAAATTCCGTCGTCGTAGCCGACGCCAAAACCGAAAAGCAAGACCGATGCCTTGCTGAACCAGTCGAATGTCGCGTTTACATCGGAACCACCGAATTCATAAATTCCCCTCGCGGTGAATTTGCGGGAATCCTCCATCAGGGAATCGGAGCTGTAGTTCGAATACGACCCGCTCACCGCCATGGTCTCCTTGGGGCTTATGTTCATGGAACCGGAAAAACGGTATGACATGGAATGCGGTTCCATGTACGTATGCACGCCCTCTACTTCGGGGGCTTCCGGCGTTTCGACCCTGAAACCGTTAATGCGGGTACGCGTGCATCCAGCAAAGAGGAGGCACAGGGCGAGGCAGAGTGATATGTATGCAAAATGCTTCATAGCGGGCTCCTCTTAGAATTATATAATTTTTTTTGAATATTGGATAGGGCATGCACATTTTCTATATTCTAAATCACTATGACCGCGGACGAACTTTTCAACAGATTGAACAAGATCCAGCCGGGTGCCGTGCTCTGCCACTACACCCGTGAAAAAGTCGAACAGATGCTCCCGCTGATCAACGAGATCAACGAGCGCAAAAAGGACCAGGACACCGTTATCCTCGCGCACAGCTACTGCGCGCCCGAAATCGTGCTCGGCGTGGCCGACTACACGGGCGACAGCTACAAGCTCAGCGAAGACGCCACGAAGGTCCCGCAAAAGACCATCCTGTTCTCCGCAGTCCGCTTCATGGGCGAAACGGCCAAGATTTTGAGCCCCGAAAAGGACGTGCTCATCCCCGGTACGCTTACCGGCTGCAGCCTCGCCGATTCCATCACGGGCAAGGATGTTCAGGCGCTCCGCGAAAAGTACCCGGAACACGCCTTCATCTGCTACATCAACACCACGGCCGACGTCAAGGCGGCCTGCGACGTGTGCGTCACCAGCGGCAACGTGATGAAGATCGTGGAAGCCTACCCCAACGACAAGATTTGCTTTGTGCCCGATAAATTGATGGGCCAGAACATCAAGAACGAAATGGAAAGCCGCGGCGTCAAGAAAGACATCGTGCTTTACAACGGCAGCTGCTACGTGCATGAGACGTACGACGCCGAGCTCATCCAGTTCTTCCGCAGCCAGAACCCGGGTCTCAAGGTGGTGAGCCATCCCGAATGCAACCCGTCCGCGGCGTTCTACAGCGACTTCGTGGGCAGTACCGGCCAGATGGTCAAATACATCGCCGATCTCCCCTCCAAGAGCAAGGTGCTGCTGCTTACGGAATGCGGGCTCAACGCGCGCATGCACTACGAGCACCCCGACATGGAATTCATCGGCAGCTGCAGCATGTGCAAGTACATGAAGTCCAATTCGCTCGAAAACATCCTCGAGACGCTGCGCCACCCCGAAAAGGCGAACCGCGTGGAACTCGACGAAGACACCCGCGTGAAGGCGAAGAAGTGCATCGACGCGATGTTCCATTACGCGAACCTCTAAGGCGCGAATCCAGGAACTCACGGCGGCGACAAAACGTAACAATCAGGCAGGAACACGCATGGCAAAAAGAGTAGCAGTCGGGCTTTCCGGCGGGGTAGATTCCGCCCTCGCCGCTTTCCTACTAAAACAGCAGGGTTATGAAGTCATCGGCGTCACCATGGCCACATGGGACGGCTCCATCGACATGCCGCATGTGGAAGGCCGCGAAGGCTGCTTCGGCCCGGGCGAAGACGCGAGCATCGCCGAAGCGAAGACCGTCGCCGACCGTCTCGGCATACCGCATTACGTTGTTCGTGTTTCCGAGGAATACAAGCGCCAGGTGCTCGACTATTTCCGCGCCGAATACCGCGCGGGCCGCACGCCGAACCCGTGCGTGCGCTGCAACCAGAACATCAAATTCGGCGCGCTCCACATGGCGGCACGCCGCATGGGAATCGCATTCGACTACTTCGCCACCGGGCATTACGCACGGCTCGAATTCAAGAATCCCGACGAGCCCTTCCTGTACGCTGCGCTCGACCACAGCAAAGACCAGACGTACTTCCTGTCGCGCCTTACCGCGGAGCAACTCTCCACGGTCATCTTCCCGCTGGGAAACATGACGAAGGCGGAAGTCAAGGAACTCGCGAAAGAAATCGGCTGGATCGATTTCGCCACCAAGAAAGAAAGCATGGACTTCCTGGAATGCGGGGACTACTCGGTGCTGTTCGACGAATCCGACAACGTTCCCGGCGACTTCGTGGACATGCAGGGCAAGGTGCTCGGCAAGCACAAGGGCATCGTGCACTACACCATCGGACAGCGCAAGGGTTTAAACATCGGCGGCCAGCCGGAACCGCTGTTCGTCGTGTCCATCGACGCGAAGAAGAACCAGGTGGTGCTCGGCCCCCGCAGCGCCCTCAGCTGCACCGAAGTATCGGGCGTGGAACTCAACCTGATGGTATCCGAAAGCTCGCCACTTCTGAAGGACGAACTGACGGCGCACATCAGGCTCGGCCACAAGGGCGCCGTCGCGCGGATCGTATCGCTCGACACTGCCGCCGGCACGATCCGCGTCCGGTTCGACGAACCGCAGTTCGCCTCCGCCCCGGGCCAGGTGCTCGTGCTCTACGCGGGCGCGGGCGTGGTCGCCTCGGCAATTATCGCCTAAAAGCCCGTTCAGACAGTCCCCACCCCAAAAAACGGGAAAAAAAGCCCGTAAACGCAAAAAAATTGCCCCATAAGCGATTCTTTTGTGTTTTTTTTCATACTTTTTAAGCAAATTCATGATAAATTTTAATGTTGGGCCTTTTTCGCACAATCATTTCACGCGAAGGCGCATACAAGAGGTTTTTTGATGCTGTGGACGTCGGTTTCTAAGTCGAAAAAAATTCTGTGGGCTGCAGGACTCATTTGCGTCGCAATCCTCATAAATCTCATACTTTCGAAACTGGTCCTCTTTTTCGAAATCCCGATTTACGCGGACTGTATCGGAACCATCATCGCCGCCATGCTGGGCGGAACGCTCCCCGCTGTACTCGTCGGGTTCTGCTCCAACGCAATCAACGGCATTTCCAACCTCACCACGCTCTACTACGGCATCATCAGCATCCTCATCGGTGTCGCCGCGGCCCTTTTCCAGCAGAACGGCTTTTTCCGCAGCGCGCTTAAAGCATGCATCGCCGTGCTCACGTTCGCCGTCTTAGGCGGCATACTCGGTTCCGTCCTCACTTACTTCCTCTACGGCTACGATTTCGGCGAAGGCATCTCCGCGCCGTTCTCGCTCGCCATCTACAACCACTTTGGATTCTCCAAGTTCTTCTCGCAACTTTCGGCCGACTTCATCCTCGACATCATCGACAAGTCCATCGTCGTCGCCATCGCCATCTTCGCGCACAGGCTGCTCCCGCTCAAGCTGAAGCACCTCTACAGCCACATCTTCCTGTTCGACCCGAACCTCTCCGAACACCCGCACCAGTTCGGCAACTACAAGATCAAGCGTTCGCTCCTGCGCAAAGTCATCGTCATCGTCATCATCGCCGAAATCCTCCTGGGTGCGCTCGCAAGCGTCACCGGATTCGTGCTGTACCGCCAGGTATCGGTAGGCAAGTTCACCGACATCGCGCATGGCCTTACCGAAGCCGCCGCAGTAGCAATCGACGCGGACCGCATAGACGAATACATCGCACAGGGCGAAAACGCCGAAGGGTACCTGAAAACCGAGGCGAACCTGTACAAGATACGCAACGGGTTCCAGCAGGCAATGTACCTGTACGTGTACAAGATTCTGGAAGACGGCTGCCACGTGGTATTCGACCTCGACGCGGAAGACGGGGAAGAAGGCAGCGACCCGGGCTCGATCATCCCGTTCGACCCGTCGTTCGAGCCCTACCTGCCGCAACTCCTCAAGGGCGAAACAATCGATCCGATTATCTCCGACGACAAGTACGGCTGGCTCCTCACCGTGTACAAGCCGCTCAAGAATTCCGAGGGCAAGACCGTCGCTTACGTCGCCGCCGACATCTCGATGGGCGAGGTCCTCATCGATCAGGCGAAGTTCTTCATCAAGCTGCTCTCGATGTTCTTCGGACTTTCCATCATCATCATGAGCATCGTGCTCGAGTTCGTGAATCGCGGCATCGTGAATCCCGTGAACCGCATGGCATCCAGCGCCATCCACTTCGCCTACAACCTGGAACAGAGCAGCGTGAGCAGCATCCAGGAACTCGACTCCCTCAGCATCACCACCGAAGACGAAATCGAATACCTGTACAAGGCGCTCACCAAGACCTGCAAGGACTCGGTGGACTTCATCATAAGGCTAGAGAAGGCGGCGGAACGCATCACGCTCATGCAAGATGAAATTATTATCAACTTCGCAGAAATGGTCGAAGCGCGCGACAACAGCACGGGCAACCACATCAAGAAAACCGCCCACTATGTCGAAGCCATCGCGAAGGAACTGCAGCGCGAAGGCAAGTTCAGCGACGTACTCGACGACGCCTACATCTCAAAGCTCAAGCGTTCGGCGCCTCTCCACGACATCGGGAAAATCGCAGTCTCCGACCTCATATTGAACAAGCCGGGCAAGCTCACCGACGAAGAGTTCGACATCATGAAGAGCCACACGACCGAGGGCTGCAACATCCTTACGAAAATCGAAGAGAACGCAAGCGATTCCATGGACGACGACTACCTCAAGGAAGCCATCGAGATGGCGCACTACCATCACGAAAAATGGGACGGCACGGGTTACCCCACCAAGATCAAGGGCGAAGCCATCCCGCTGTCGGCACGCATCATGGCCGTGGCCGACGTGTTCGACGCGCTTGTAGCCGAACGCATCTACAAGAAGCCGTTCAGCTACGAGAAGGCGATGTCCATAATCACCGAGGGCGCGGGCAAGCATTTCGACCCTGTCGTGGTCGAAGCGTTCTGCCGCATATCCGAGGAACTCTACAAGAACCGCACGGTGCTCAACCACAAGCACAGCGGGGAAGGGAACGCCGCTTAACAAGCCCGCACAGGCAGGCTAGGGCAGGCCGCAATAGCCACCAGAATTCGACACGCAAACCAGAGTCGAACCGCATATAAAAAAGCCCCGGAAATTAATCCGGAGCTTCTTTATGCGTATACAACAAACAAATTAGCGGAACTCGTAAACCTTCGTCGCAAGCACGGTCTCGCCGCTCAGCATGTTGACCTTGATTTTAACCGTGGTCATCTTGCCGCGCGGAATCTGCACCGTGGCGCTGTAGCCGATGCCTGTCTGCGACGGAATATACTTGGTTTCGAAATTCTTGCCAGCAACCACCACGTCCACGGACTTGATTCCCGCGGGGTCGTTGTTGATGACGTTCTCCACATCGAACTGGATTTCGGGATACATGACCGATCCCTGTGAAACCTTCTTCTTGAGCGTCTCCCTGCTACCGCCGCGGATGTTCACCTGCACGCCCGACTTGGGATAGCACTTGAGTTCGCGTTCGATAGTGCCGTTGAAGTCGGGAGCGTTCTCGGGCACGAACTTGTACACGCGCGTGCCGGGGAGGAGCTTGAGCGCCGCCGCCGGATTGTCCCTCTCGAGCACGAGGGATTTCAGCAGGCTGTCGCCCGTGTAGATGGAGAGCTTGCCTTCGTTGTCGGTGTAGCCGCTGGTGGTGTAAAGAGCCTCGCAGTTGCCCACGTCGGACTTGATGACTTTCACGGTGCGGTCTATCCTGTACTTGAACGAAACGCTGCCGCATTCGAACGTGGCATTATCCACCGTGCACATGGCGTCGAACTTCTTCGCGCCGATCGCGCCGCGGCTCCACTTGGGAACGAATCGAATGCGCTTGCCTTCGGATTCGTAGCGTTCGGAACCGATGGAAACCTGCATGCCCGGAGTGCACGTCGCAAAAATTTCGACGCTGTCGGTCTTCACCACGGCGGGGACGGGCTCGAACTTGCACGCGAACTTGGACTTCAGATCCTGATTGCGCTTTTCGATCTTCGCGTCGAGTTCCTTTGCCTGCGACTGGATATCGGCGTCGGACTTCGTAGTATCGTCAATCGCGGCGCCGAGCTTCTTCGCGAAGTCCGGGTCACCAGCGTTTTTCGCCTCGACAACTACGGGCGGCTTGCCCTTGCGGAAGGCGACGTACTGCTTCGCCTTCACCGAGACCTTCTGGCCGTTTTCTTCCATGTCCATCGCGCCCGTGTTCAAGGCGCCGAAGGACTGTCCGCCCTCCGTGACGCCTATAGTACCGTCCGTACCGCGAATCGATGCGGTCATGGTACCGGTCTTGAACTTGAACTGGCTCTTCTTGCCGGTCTGCTTCTGCGCGTTGAACCGCAACAGGCCCTTCTTGATGTTGACTTCGGAATTCTGAGAATCCTTCATGAACAAGACCTGCGTGAACTCGACAAGCGCATTCTCCTCGATGGAGATGGTGCTTCCTTCGGGCATCGAGATGAGCACGTTCGATTCCATATCCGTCTGAATGAGATCCTTGTCCTGAACTTTAGCGCCGACGCGCAAACTGGACCAGTCGCCCTGGCCCTTCTTTTTGAGGGAAACATCGCCGAGCACGGAACGAACCTTGGCGCTCTGCGGCGCCGCGAACGACAGGGTGACGGCCATAATCGCCCAAGCTGCTATGTATTTCTTAAACATCATAGGCACCTCTAAGTTTTACCAACTAAATATAGTCTTAAAAAAAGAAAAAAGTACGGTTCGGGCCATTCTAAAAAGATATATGTTCTAAAATTTGGCCCCCGTCACATTTTTTTTGCCTCGGCCACCCGATTCGAAGGTCCATTTTGCTAAATTCCGCCAAAAAACCAAGAGATTTTAAATGATCCGCAAGCTGCTACTTATCGCCGCCATAGCCGCCGGGATGACGTTCGCGCAATCCGAATCCACGCAATCCTATACGGCCGCCCAGCCCAAAACCGAGCGGCCCGAAACCGCGCAGGCCGCACCCGAAGCCGACCCGGCCTGGAACGTAAGCATCCATCCGGCAAGCCTCGTCGTGTTCTCCGCGCTCGGACTCAGGTCGCTGTACGTGGACGTGGAACGCTCCACCTCGGCGCACACCTCGATTACCGTCACCCCGAACGTCGTCTATTTCAACAGCGACTACTACGACATCGATGACGACGCAAGCTTCAGCGCACTGGTATTCGGACTTGCAGGCGGATTCCGCTTTTACCTGAACCCCGGCCACAACGGCCTCTACTTCGAAGCGCAGCTCCAGTATGCGCATACCGGCATCACCTATGACGACGAAGAAAAATTCGGGAGCGCATCTTCGAACACGTTCGGCCCGTACGCTCTCGCCGGCTGGAAGTTCGTGAACGGTCGCCTTACCCTGGCGCTGGACGCGGGCGTCGGCTTCAATATCGTTTCGGCATCGTCGGAAGACGGAAGCGTAAAACGCACCGCGACAGATATCGAAAAAGACACCGAACTGTTCAAGGCGAGCGGTTTCAGCACCGACATCAACTTGACGCTCGGCATCGCGTTCTAGCAGATGAATTACTGCGCAGGCAAGAAAATCCGCCGCTCGCGGTTGTTGATACCGTTGTTTATAAATGTTGATAGATTGTTAATATCTTAAACAATATGCCTTTTCGAATATCACCACATTCCACTCGTTATTCACAAGTGGGACAAAATGTTTCACGTGAAACATATATTTTTGATAGGGTTTGTGAAATCGCTGGTGAAATTGTCAAGAACTTATCCACAGCGACATGATGCAGTGGATAACGGCACCCTGATTTGTTAATAGAATGTTTACAATTTTGTCAACAGGGATGATGGCGCCCGGAGGCCCGAAGCGCCAAAATGAGCCGGCCGGACAAGCGACAATGCTCCGTTCGGCAAGTAATACGACACCCGCAGCAGGCCGACTTGGACCCGCCGAGGCATCAAAAAAAGACTGAAATTAAATCTAGAACTTCACGGTGCGGGGAGCGGCACCGAAGCAATAGAACGTGGCAACCGCGTCCTTGAAGTAGAGCGTCTCGGTATTGTCGTCGTCGGGGGAGTACATGGACTTGAGTTCCGGATAGTTCTCGAGCATGTGGACCTTGGGTTCACGACGGTCGTCGCGGACGAGTTCGCCCGCGAGGCGTAGCCACTTCGAGCACGTCTTGTCCATCGCGCAGATTTCGACCTTGCCGTTCTTCTGGATCTGCTTGGAGCAATCCTTCGACTTGCCGGTCTGGATGTAGAGCTTGCCCTCGAAAATTTCGATGGTGCCGAAGGGGCGTACGCGCGGCTGGTCGCCGTCGACCGTCGCGAGGAAATAGGCCCCGCACTCCTTGATAAAGTTCTTGACTTCTTCCATGAGATGTTCCTTTTAGTTTTTATACTAATATAGAATTATAATAGCCCCACACCATAAATGCCGACAAGAGAATGCACACTGCCAATATTGCCCCTCTAACCTTTGGCGATTTTTTCCAGGTATAGTTCTTTTTGCTTATTGTAACAACCCTTGCAAATACTGACACAAGCGCCGCTACAAAAAAAAGCCCAAAACCTGTAATGTCGTTCAGATGTTTCAAACGTTCGGCCGAAAGGACAGGCACATTTGGGAAAAAAGACGCAAGTAATGGCAGGCAATGGCAAAGACTGTCAATAGCGATCAGACAGAAAGTAGCCAAAACAACAATAAACATTACTGGCTGAGATTCCCATCGAATTTCAGCGATAAGCTCTAGAACCCGCTTACGATGGAGAGAAAAAACAATAAAAGATACAGAGAGAAGGAAAATGATAATAAATTCCATGGCGACGGTCCTTATACTTGTGCAGACTGAATCCTTCGCATCCAGGATGACAGGCTTCAGGATGGTGACTTCGCCGCCACGTCCCGGTATATCCCTTCCATCTGCGAACTAAAGCAGCAGAAGATGACCTTCTTGACTTTCTGTGCCGGAAAATTCCGAACCGTCCTGACGGCAATTTCGGTTGCGGCTTCCCAAGGGTAGCCGTAGACGCCGGTCGAAATAGCGGGGAAGGCGACCGTCGCACATTCGTTTTCTTCGGCAAGCTCGAGGCAGTTCCGGTAGCAAGATTCCAGAAGCTCGGGTTCCCCGTGAAGCCCGTCCCGATACACAGGGCCCGGCGTATGGATGACGTACTTCGCCGGAAGCCTGAACCCGGGAGTGATTTTAGCCTTGCCCGTCTCGCATCCGTTCAAGGGAATGCACGCGCGAAGGAGTTCCGGACCCGCCGCCCGGTGGATGGCGCCGTCCACGCCGCCGCCACCCAAAAGCGAACAGTTCGCCGCATTCACGATGGCATCTACCGCAAGCGTAGTGATGTCTCCCTGGATAATTTCGATATCAATCATAAGCGCCTCAAAGGAAAACTAAATAAAAAAAGTCCGCATGAAAATTAATTTATTTTAAATCGCGAATAAAAACAACTCCCATAAACAAACACAACGGGAACGGACTGCTATTTTGTATATAACCCGGAACCAATCGCATATGACACAACGTTCCAAATTCCACGTTTCACAAGGAACTTTATTGTGCATTTTTTCGTGACTCCTCGCAACAGAAATTAGCAACTCCGCAACGTAACACAAAAATAATTTTTTCGCCGAAAAAAAAGAGCTTATATTAAAAAATGGGTCGAACGGCCCAATAAAAAATTAGCAAGGAGTGGAGCAATGACTAAGAACGTTATATTGGCGTCTTTTGCCTTTATGGGCATGGCGCTCGCACAGAATACAGTAAATCCAACATTCCTCTGGGATGCAGCAATCGATACGGAAGGCCGGGTCATTACCGGCTCGGCGGATACGTCATCCGGATGGTGGTTCGAATACACCGATGTAAATAACCAAGGTACCTCGGAATTCGTCTACCCCGAAGGCGTCGAAGAGAACGCCTACAACAACTTCTTCGGTCCGCTGATCGAAGAATGCGGAGGCATCAAAGCCGAAGTACACCTAAAAGATGGCTACGAATACCCGTTCGTGGGTCTCGGCTTCAACGTCGGGAGCAGCAAACAGGAAGGCGTAAACATCAAGGCCTGGAACGGCATGTGCATCACGTACGAATCGACGATGGGCTTCGGACTCGAACTCGCCATCGAGAACGAGGCGGAAGTAACCAAGTACGACAACTTCAAAGCCAACGTCAACAAGGCCGCCTCACAGACAACCGTAAATTTCCCGTGGACAAAGTTCAAGCAAGGAAAATGGGGTATTGTTATCGATCAGGACAGCGCCCTCGCGAAAATCGCAACTATCAAACTGAAGTTCGATGGCGCAGCGGGCACTACCGGCGATTTCAAAATCACCAAATTAGGTTCATTCTGCCAGTGTTCACCCGAAGCCAGCGAATGTTCGTCTAGCGCCATCAGGTATACCGCTCCGGCAAGTTCCGCCAAGGCGACACTTTCGGGCCGCATGCTGGAATTCACCGGGACGACCTCACTCGACAAGGCGACCATCGTCGACCTCCAGGGCCAAGTCGTGAAATCGGCAACCGCAACGACAATGGACTTGTCCGCGCTGAAGGCCGGCATGTACATGCTGCGCATCGAAGGCCCGAGCATCAGCCATTTGCAGACGATTATCCTGAAGTAGCCTTATAGTATCTCGTACAATTCAACCTGTACTGCACCACGTTTCCGTGTAGTACAGTTTTTTTCGTTTAAAAAACAGAAAAGAAATTTATTTTATCGGAATATAAATTTATATTTCTATATGCTACGTACTAGCCAAGGGGATTTCATGAAAAAAGAATTTGCTTTCGCGGCGCTCGCCTGTGGCGCTTCTGTGGCTTTTGCGGCAAATACCGTCAACCCCACATTCCTGTGGGATGGCTCCACCGACACCGAAGGGCGTGTAATAACGGGTTCGCCCGAAGAAACTTCCGGCTGGTGGTACGACTATAGCGAACATGATAGTGCTAGCTCAGCTAAGATTGTATTCCCTCTAGAATTCGATTTAAATACGTACACTGGGAACCCTTTCGGGCTGATGACTGAGGAATACGGCGGAATCAAGGTTACTATAGAACTGGATGATTACGCTGAACTTCCCTTTGTAGGCAGTGAGTCTCCCCATATCGGGTTAGGCTTCAACGTCTGGGACGAAGAACAGCATGGCGCCGACATTACTGCTTGGGGAGGTTTCTGCCTCGAATATTCCTCAGGTATGGATTTTGTCGTGCAAATCGTCAGCGAAGATGACGGAACCATAACAGGCCATAAAGACCTCCAAAAGCTTATCGGCAAGTCTGATTCTATCACCACCGTCGATTTCCAATGGAAAGATTTTTCAGGCTTTGTAAGTCTCGCTACTCAGGCGGCAATCCTCAGCAAAGCGGCATCCGTCAGGTTGGCATTTAATGGGGAGGCCGAGAGCGTAGAGTTCTTCCTGAAAAAAATCGGTTCGCATGTAGAATGCTCCGGTCGTACCGATGCCGTCAAGCCGGTCGCGAATTCCCAGGCGAACGTGTCGGTTTCGGGCCGCACGGTGAACTTCGGGGGAGTAGTTCCTTCCGCCAAGGTTTCAGTGATGGACCTCCAGGGCCATATCGTGAAGTCCGCGACCGCAGCCAGCGCGATGAACCTCAATACTCTCCCGGCGGGCATCTACATGCTCCGCGTGCAAGGCTCAAACGTTCACTACACAAAGCAAATTATACTCAAGTAAGGAAAAATGAACAAGGGATTCACTTTCACGGCGCTTGCCTGTGCCGCTACCGTCGCCTTTGCGGCAAATACAGTCAACCCGACATTCCTGTGGGACGGCTCCACCGACACCACGGGCCGGGTAATAACGGGCTCATCCGAAGAAACTTCCGGCTATTGGTTCACTTATAACGACGCCAATGACAATGGAACTTCCTTCCTCCAATTCCCTCAAGATTTCGATTTAGATACATACGACACTTACCCTTTCGGGCTGATGGCTGAGGAATACGGCGGAATCAAGCTCTGGGTGGTGCTGGATGACGGTTACGAATACCCCTACGCCGGGCTCGGCTTCAATATCTGGAACGAGGACCAAGACGGCGCCAACATCACGGCCTGGGGAGGCATCTGCCTCGAGTATTCCTCGGATCTCGATTTTTCAGTCGTCCTCGGCATTGAAGACCAAAAGAACATACTAGCATATAGCGGAGATATTGAGAAGAAGGTCGGCAAAAGTAATTCCCTGACAGTGGTGGACATTCCATGGGAACAATTCTATGGCCTGTTCGGTGAAAAAACTGCTCTTACCCAAGCCGCTGCCATCAAGTTGAAATTTCAGGAGGAGGCCAGCAACAAGACCAAGGGCAATTTCTTCTTGAGGAAGATCGGTTCGCTCGGACAATGCAAGTCTGACCCGGTTATCCCTCCCCGTAACGATGAACCGCGCAAGGTCGATCCGGCATTCCTGTGGGATGGCTCCACCGACACCGAAGGGCGTGTAATAACGGGTTCGCCCGAAGAAACTTCCGGCTGGTGGTACGATTTTAACGACCATAACGATGGAGGCGAATCTCAGCTAGTGTTCCCATCAGAGCTTGAGGAGGGGTATACCAACTTTTACGGGACGATGATTGAAGCTTTCGGCGGAATCATGGGTACCGTAAAATTGAACGAAGGCTTTGAACATCCCTATGCCGGATTCGCTTTCAACATCTGGAACTTTGAGGATAATGGCGACGGTTACGGCGTCGATATTTCCGAATGGGGCGGTTTCTGCCTTGAATATTCCTCGGAAGTCGACTTCTACATTGAAATCGGTGTAGAGGACGAACGTACCATAACGGGGCTCAACAACTACAAGGCGCTAATAAAATCGAGTTCGGATACTATTCTCGTCGAAGTTCCCTGGGCCAAATTCGCACAGGAATCGGGCTGGGGCAAACAAGCCGACATGGATTCCGTACTCGCCCATGCAGCCATCGTCAGGTTGAATTTTTGGGGGGAGGCCGGCTCCAAGGGCGAATTCTTCATGAGTAAGCTCGGTTCGCTCGGAACGTGCGACGGCAGCTTTGCCGCAATCAGGCCGGCCGTAAATTCCCAGGTGAACGTGTCGCTTTCGGGCCGCACGGTGAACTTCGAGGGAGTAGTTCCTTCCGCCAAGGTTTCAGTGATGGATCTCCAGGGCCATATCGTGAAGACCGCGACCGCAGCCAGCACAATGAACCTCAATACTCTCCCGGCGGGCATCTACATGCTCCGCGTGCAAGGATCCGGCGTGAACCACATACAGAAGATTATCCTGAAATAACCTACGTACTTAATATGAAGTTCAGCGCCACCATACCTATAATAATGGTTGCTGCCGGAATGTCGTTCGCACAGCTCCTGCCGCCGAAACCGGTCGAGACCGTAAAGCTCAACCGCGCCCTGATATTCAAGGTGGGCAATAATGGAACCGCGGCATCGGATTCATCTTCCAGGAAAATTGACGCCTCCATAAAGGGTGGTCCGGAAAAAGGCAACTACCTGAAAAATGCCCTCATCTGGGCAGGATTCTGTGTCACGGGAGCCGCCCTGTCAGCAGCGCTCGAAGGGAACGGCCCCATCAATTGCTCCTCGAAGTCACCAGCAAAAGTCCTCCCTCACATGAATTTCTGATTGTCAAGTTGTTAATTGATGTTAAAAGTTCGGGTTATGCCCGAACTTTTTTATATATTCACAACAGGGATTATATGAGAATCGAACACATCGCCATCTGGGCAAAAGACATCGACCAGGTCTGTGAATTCTACCGGAAGTATTTCGGCGGGGTTGTCCAGCCACTTTACCACAATCCGGCCAAGCAGTTCACCAGCCGTTTCGTCACCTTCGAAAGTGGCGCCCGCCTGGAAATAATGCACCGCCCCGACATCGAAGGGAACGCCGAAACGTTCCACGTGAAACCTTATGAGGCGAGCGAAGCAGAAACAGATTTATCTGTTTCTATTTCCGAGCCGATAAAGGTTGCGGTTGCGCAAGCAACCGCCAACATGATGGCAGGCGTTGCCGAGCATCTCGGTTTTGCCCATATTTCCTTTTCGGTCGGCTCGAAAGAGGAGGTGGATCGCCTGACGCAAAAGATGTCCGATGACGGAATCGCCATCGTAGGGGAGCCCCGGACTACCGGCGACGGGTATTACGAAAGTGTCGTCCTCGACCCCGAAGGCAACCGGATAGAGATTACGGTATGAAAAAGTTGTGACTCTTGGCTCATAAGGTTTCACGTGAAACATGCGATAGCGAGTGTCGCGACGGGGTGCTCGCACACCGGCATGACCGAGCATGAGCATGTAGAATCCGAAGGAACCCAACACGCACAAGGTTACCAAGCAAAAATGTGCTTGCACATTTTTATTTGGGAACCGCAGGGTGTAGGTCTTTGGCCACGCCAAAGACCAAACGTTAGCAAGGTGAGTGCAGCGAAAATACACTTGTGTATTTTCATTGCCGAACCGAAGCTAGTTGGCTCCGAAGGAGCCCAACAAGCCCCAGTTTGTTGGTTTCACCGCCACATTTATATATATTGGTGATATGAGGAGAACATTAATCATTCTGGCTCTGGCCTTCTTGAACGCGAATGCGGTCGACTGCATTCGCGCCACCTTCGACTATTTTGCCTCGCAATACATGCCGGAAGATGATATGAAATTATATATCCTCCCCGGCAGCCTGAAACCGGACAGTCTCCACCAGCAGGAAAAATCCCTAACCTACGACATCAAGTTCCACTGGACTCTTAACCATCTTGACGATTTGGTGTTCAGCCATTACTGCCTAGACGATGGTGGCACGGGTACCATAATCCCCAACTGGAAGGTGGACTCCACCAAGGTAGGTAAACTCCAAAAATATACCTGGACTTTCCTTCCGGAAAACGCCGACATGAATTTCACCGTCTACCGGGGGAAGGACTCCGTCGACATCGTTACCGGCTCCAGAAATGAATTCACCCACCATACATTCTTTATAAAGAACGATACCATCCACGAACAGAACAACCGGATCTCCAGGAACCGGATTATATACCGCGACCCCAATAACGAGAACAAGTGCTACCGAGCGAACGGGCAAGAAAAGAAGTTCGAAAACGGGAGCGTCCTGAAGGTAGGCGAGGAAGTCTACTCCACCTACGAATATGAGACCAAGGGAGACTTCCTCATCCAGAGAATATTCGAACCGAACCGCAACAAGTATTTCAAGGCACCCGGCCCCTGCGACGGCGGAGACAAGTATACCACTATATATTATAGGCAGAAATAATTTGACCCGCTCTTTGATTGCATTACTTTTTCTTGTCTTCGCAAGCATGGCGTTCGCAGAAACGGACGCCCAGGAGAACAATACGGTCACCGTGGTCGAGGAAAGGCCGGCTACCCCAGGAGAAAACGAAGCTATTGAAGACACCCAAAAGAATAATGACTTTCGATTCTTTTACCTCTTTGGCGGGGGATTTTCCGATCCAGATAACTTCGAGGTGGACCTGCTTGCCTATAACCACAAACTTTTCAACTCCAAAAGATTCTTCGTTCAATACAATGCCCTCAGGATGGACGTGAAGACATACGAGGAGGATGAAACCACAATCATAGCCGTCTCGTTGGGAAGTATCCTCGCAAATGCGGTCTTTGGTCTCTTGCCGCAGGCATTCGAAAACGACATAATAACGAGCATATCCAAGCCCCTCGTCTGGCTTTCCTCGGGCGGAACAGAATTCACCATACTGGGGTTTCCACTCTGGGGAATCTCCATCGCAGAAACCCACGCCTTTAAATGGTACATAATCCAGAACCATTATTACGATGATGAAGCCCATTACAAGCTTCGATTCGACGACATCGGGTACTCCGAGGAATTTGGCCTTAAGCTCGGTCTGGTACTGGCGACAGTATCCGGAGGCGTGCGCGTCGAGGCGACTACCAAAGGGGTAGATGTCGGCTGGTTTATCAAGGGTTTGGTCCTCCCGATTTTCCCCGACTTTTATTAGTGTGATAATGTTGGGACTTTGGTTTCACGTGGAACGTTTGCAAACCGAGGATGCGACGAAAAATTTATTTTTCGGCATATCCGAGGTGCAGCAAGTTGGCTCCGAAGGAGCAAACATTTTCACACCATTTCAACATTTATCAAAAACTTATTCACGGATATTTTTAAAAAGTGAAAGGGTGTCGGCCTCGGCACTCTCCTTTTTACATTTATATATTCTAAATTGTTGCGTGGACGTTTATCGAATGCTGGCTCCTTCGGAGCCTACATGCTCATGCTCGGTCATGCCGGTGTGCAAGCACCCCGTCGCGACTCTCGCTATCGCATGTTTCACGTGAAACGTCCGATGGCGAGTGTCGCGACAAAATGCTTGCATTTTGGCATGACCGAGCATGAGGGCGTAGGACTTTGCGAAGCAAAGTCCCAACATGTACCAACATGTTGGTTTCACAACCAGAGATTAGATTGAGTTATAGAGATAACATAGATCAACAAAAGCTTTTGGCCGCGTTCCTTGCAGAACACGATGTCCAGCTGTCCGAGGAGACACTGGGCAAGCTGTACGACTTTGCCGACTTGGTGGTAGAGACCAAGCAGTTCGGCAACTTGATTTCAGCGAAGGATTCCGAAAAGTTTTTGAGCAGGCACATCGCCGACTCGCTCGTTCCCTATATATATATAGTGAAGGAAATGGACGCCCTTGCTCCTGCGGAGCTGCGGCGTGACGACCGTTGGGCGGACATGGGTGCAGGTGCAGGCTGTCCGGTTTTTCCGCTCGCCATCGCGATGCCCGAAATTCAGTTTTATGCGGTGGAACCCCGCCACATGCGCGTGGAGTTCATGAACTTCGTGAAGGAAAAACTACACCTCACGAACATGACCGTAGTAGGCAAGCGCTTCGAAACCTCCGGGCTTACCGACCTGGATTTCATCAGCTGCCGCGCACTTTCGACTTTCGAAAACGACTGGGAACGAGCGGAACACGCCCTCAAGAAGGGCGGGCGCTTCCTTACGCTCAAGAGTCTCAACAGCATTTCACACCTGGAAAACGATCCGGCAGTCAATATCTGGAAATACAGCCTGCCGAACGAAGAACAAGATTACGCCTTAGTCACTCGAGGTAATAGATGAGTAAAGTGATAGCAGTATGCAACCAGAAGGGCGGCGTGGGCAAGACCACGACGGCCGTGAACCTGGCTGCAAGTTTTGCCGCCCTAGAGAAGAAGACCCTCCTTATCGACATGGACCCGCAGGGGAACGCGTCGCAGGGTCTTGGCTTCATGGAATCCCAGGAAATCGATATCCACGAAATTCTCGACATGGCCGACAATCCGGACAACATGACGTTCGAAAACATCAAGCCCGCCATCGTCGATACGACCCTCGACTACCTGAAGGTCATCACTTCAGGCCCGGATCTGGCCGTCATGGAAATCGAACTCGTGAACGCGATGAGCCGCGAACACCGTCTCGAACGCGTCATCAAGGTGCTGAAGGATGAATTCGAATTCATCATCATCGACGCGCCCCCGAGCCTGAACCTCCTGACCCTGAACGTACTCACGGCGGCGACGAGCGTGCTCATCCCGGTGCAGTGTGAATACTACGCCCTGCAGGGTATGACCGAACTCTTCAAGACCATCCGCGAAGTGCAGAAGAACTTGAACGCGAACCTCAAGATCGAAGGCGCGCTCCTTACCATGTTCGCGAATAACAACCTCTCGAAGCAGGTGGCGGAAGAAGTCCGCGAGAACCTGGCCGACACAGTTTTCCAGACAGTCATCCCGAGAAACGTGCGCTTGAGTGAGGCGCCCTCCCACGGAAAGCCTGTCATCCTCTACGACGTGCAGAGCTCCGGTTCACAGTCCTACATGAAGCTCGCTGAAGAAATCCTGAACAAGGACAGGTAGTTTTTTAGATATTAGAGGTTTAAATAAAAATGGGAAAGAAAGCATTAGCACTTGGACGCGGGTTGTCCGAAATCCTCAAGTCTCACCATGTCACGGCGCCGGTCAATGACGCATCCGAAATAAACGAGACCAGCGAGAACGAAGTCGACAGCAGCAAGAGGATTGTCGAAATCTCCATCGACCTCATCGACAGGAACCCCTACCAGCCGCGCACCACTTTCAACGAAGACGAACTGTCCGAACTGGCGAACTCCATCAGGCAGCAGGGACTCATCCAGCCTATCGTGCTGCGCAAGGTGGGCGACCGCTACCAGATCATCAGCGGTGAACGCCGTACCCGTGCAAGCAAACTCGCCGGTTTTTCGACCATCAAGGCGCAGGTCTACGAAAACCTCGACGACAAGGTGATGAGCGAATGGGCCCTCATCGAGAACATCCAGCGCGTCGACCTGAACCCGGTCGAAATCGCGAGGTCGTACCAGAAGCTCATCGAGAATTACGAGTACACGCACGAAGATTTGGCGAAGGCCGTCGGCAAGTCCCGCTCGGCGATCACGAATGCGCTCCGCCTTTTGAAGCTTCCTGAAACAGTGCTCAAATGGATAGAAGAAGGCAAGATTGCCGGAGGCGCCGCACGCGCCCTCTGCAGCGACAAGATTGCCGACCCCGAAGCTCTCGCGCTCCGCATCATCGAGGAAGGGCTCAACGTCCGCCAGATCGAGGCGATTTCCCGCGGCGAAGATATCAACAAGCCGAAGGAAGAAAATCAGGAATCCGGAGAAAATGTTGATACGCAGTCTGCGGAAGAAAAGCCCGAAGCGGTTGCGAAACCGAAACCGGAACTCAGCGCCGACATGAAGCAGTTCGAAAGCCGCCTCGAGACGTTCTTCGGGACGAAGGTCCAGCTGAACCCGAGCTCCGCGGGCAAGCCCGAAGGCACCATCGTCATCAAGTACTACAGCATGGACGACCTGAACCGCATCCAGGAAATCATGGAAAACCGCTGAGGCAAAAATCGTGAAGAAGTACTATACGGTACAGATCATTCCGGAGAATTCCCGGGAGATTAAGAAGTTCAGGATATCAACAACCCGAGTTCTTCTCCTGAAAATTTTCCTCGCATTGTTTATAGTTATACTCGGTGTGTTCGCCTTCCACCTCGCGAAAATCAACGTGATCGTCGCGAAGTACGAGAAGCTCCGCGTCGTCAACGCGCAGCTCATCAAGAAGGACAAAAACTACGAGGAGATGTTCATGAGGCTCGACTCCCTGTGGGTGATGGAAGAGCGCATCCAGAACATCTTCGAGACGTTCATCGAGAACGACTCCAACAAGATCAATTCCATCATCGACCGCAACAGGTTCGCGCACACGCCGTCCGAAAAGAACAATATCGATTTCGACACGCACACCTGGAAGACGTTCGAGGAAAAAATCCGCATCGAGCACATTCCCGATCTTATACCCGTCGTCGGCATCGTGAGCAAGAAGTTCTCCGAAGAGAATTCGCACCTCGGCACGGACTTCTCGGCGCAGCCCGGGAACCCGGTGTTCGCCACCGGAAGCGGTACCGTGGAATCGGCCGGAAGCATGGAGGAATTGGGCAACACCATCGTCATCAACCACGGGAACGGCTACGTGACCACGTACTCGCATCTCATGAACATGAAGACGAGAAAAGGGAGTCCTGTCCACAAGGGTGACATCATAGGTACCGTCGGGAACACGGGTAACGCGAACGGACCCCACCTACATTATACCATTGTGAAGGATGGTGTTCCACAAGATCCGGAAAAGTTTATAAATTACTAGAAGAACTTTTTTCCACTAGGAGTGAAAACATGGCAACAAAAGAACAGGAAATCACCCAGATCGGCAGCACTGTCAATATCAAGGGCGACATCAGCGGTAAGAGCGATGTCCGCGTAGCGGGCACCGTGAACGGCAGCATCAACATCGAAGGCGAGCTCATCGTCGAACGCACCGGTTTCATCGAAGCCGAAATCAAGGCCACGAATACCGTCGTAGCCGGAAGCGTCAAGGGCAACATCGAATGCACCGAGAAACTCATCCTCGAAAGCTCTTCCAAGTTCGTCGGCAACATCAAGACCAAGCTCCTGATCATTCAGGAAGGTGCCGTGTTCCAGGGCAATTGCCAGATGGGCGCTCCTGTAGCTGCAGCTGCTCCCCAAGCAGCACCCCAGGTCAAGGAAAAACTCTAAATCCACACACCTATCATAATTATCTATTTATTTATAAATATGATTAAGATTATGATGGGGTGAATAGTGAATAGAATTTTGGAGTTTTTCGCATAAGTCCATGATCATCAAAAAGTTACGTAAACAAAAAGATGGTGGACAAATGTTGAAAGTTCATAATGCTATTCACTACTTTCAACGTGGACAGATGTTGAAGCAATGTTTTCAACGCCTGTGAACCGAGAAACCACAACCGCGTATTGAAAATAACAGTTGATTCAAGCGCGGGAATATGACCTGCGTCACACCAGCCAAGGAAATTAGTGATTTTCTTGTTTGAGATGCAGGTATATTTTTATATATTAGATTGACTATATAAGGGTCAGTAACTTGTTGAAGATAGGTCAGATATCGGATATCCACATCGGCGAAGACGAAAGTCTCGTCCAGGGTATTGATGTGCGCGAAAACTTTTTGCGTGCACTCCATTCCGATTCCATGGAAAAGCTGGACCTGCTGGTCTTGTCCGGTGACCTCGCCAACGAAAATGCTGAACCTGGCGCCTACAGTTACGTAGCCGAACAGATCAAAAAGCTCGACTATCCCGTATGCATCATTCCCGGAAATCACGACCGGATTGAAGTGATGAGCAAGTACTTCGACCTCCCCGTGAAGAACGGGAAGTGTTATTACCGTTTCGACCTGATGGGCAAGTCCATGTTCTTCTTGGACAGCGCCTGCGGTGAAGTTTCGCGCGACCAGCTCGACTGGCTCGAGGCGGAAGTCCCGAAGGTGGACGGCGAAGTCCTCCTGTTCATGCATCACCCGCCTTGCTTCTGCGGACATCGGTTCATGGATTTGCACTACCACCTGAAGAACATGGTGGAGGTGCAGGAAGTCCTTCTGAAGTTCGACAACCTGAAGCACGTGTTCTGCGGGCATTACCACTGCGAGTTCGAAGTGATGTTCAAGGATATCACCGTGCATGCGGCTCCCGCGACACAGATGCAGATCGCTCCCGACAAGCCCTATTTCAACCTGAA
The DNA here is from genome assembly GCA_902771595.1 of Fibrobacter succinogenes. GTDB lineage: Bacteria > Fibrobacterota > Fibrobacteria > Fibrobacterales > Fibrobacteraceae > Fibrobacter > Fibrobacter succinogenes_C. The sequence goes on from CACXXH010000002.1 coordinate 35,238, forward strand.
AAGCAGCAGTCCTGGCTGGCAGGTGATATATTGGGGCAAAGATTTTGTAGAAACCAAAATTCTTTACTAGTTTTTTTGCTAAAATACCTTGAAAAAGCTCGACTACTATGCTATATTTGCCGCACATGGCGGTTTAGCTCAGTGGTAGAGCACTGGAATCATAATCCATTGGTCCGGGGTTCAAATCCCTGAACCGCTATTAAAAAAAGAGGCGCATATGTCGAAACGAATTCTCGCAATTTCAATTCTGGCTATCGCCTCTTTTTTTATTGCCTGTAACGACAAATCCGATGTGAAGCCGGACGTGGAGCAGATGCAATCCGCAATGCCCAAGACAGTCCCCATCGTGAAAGTCGATCCCTTTGTCGCCCCTGCAGAACCGGTTATTACCCAGGACCAGGCCCACAAGTACGTGAAGGCCAGCGCCGCTCTGGTGGAACTTGGTGTAAGCTGGTCCAAGAAGATTGAAGAAGCGAGGGAAGGCGAAAAAGTCCAGATTCTGGACGCTTACAACGTGGCGCGTGATCAGCTCTGCGCACGTATCGGCCTCGCGGGTATTGCCGAATATAACTGGATTACCGAAGTCGCCCTTCCGAATCCCAGAAACATCCCGTTCTTCGAGGCTGCCGGCCTCAAAAAGTAGTCGATGCCTATCCGCATCACTATCAATCCTAAATCGACTTCAAGTGCCGAGTGGGCCATTTTTCGCATGGCCGAAATGCTCGGTCCGGGCTGGGACGTATGGATGAACCGCCATCTCGTGTTCGAGAGCCGCGCCGTCGGCGCGATGAACAGGGAAGTGGACTGCATTCTTTACCATCGCGAGCACGGCATGCTCATCGTGGAATGCAAGGGCGGAAAAATTTGGACAAGGTATAACGAGGAGACCAGGAGCACCGACTGGATCCAGAACGACCACGTGATGCCCGAGGCCAAGGTGCCGAGCGTGCAGGTGGGTACGCTCATCGCGCCGCTTCACGAATACATGAAGGAACTCCTGGAACCCGCGGGCGACGGGAAGGTGCGCAAGGTGCGCGTGCAGTGGGCGGTATGCTTCAGCGACATGGACAGCATGGAAGGAATTCCCGGAGCGGAAATCCCGAGGAAGCGCGCGCTGCTCAGGCCCGACCTGCTCAACGCGAAGCGCTTTGAAAAACGCTTGATCGAAATTCTCGAGACGCCCGTGCAGGCTTTCGGGAACATGCCTTTTCCCAACGAGTACCTCGACGAGGATTCGCTGTTTCGCCTGAGGAACTTCCTCGACGGTCAGGGCGAGAAGCCCGACGAGGCGGAGATTACCAGGAGCTGCTACGAGAACTGCTTCCAGGAAGCGACCGAGATGCAGCAGATGATGATGGAATCCATCTCGCGCAACCCGCGCATGCGCATAGAGGGCGTGGCGGGTTCCGGAAAGTCGCACATGGTGGTGTGGGATGCGCTCAGGCTTTCGCGCATAGGCAAGAACGTGGCCATCGCGTGTTACAATGACCTGCTCGCCACGGAACTCAAGCAGGATGTAGATAAAGTAATAAGCAAGGACCGCATCGGCGTGGAGGCGAAGTACGCGCAGGATGGCGGCGTGAGCTACGGGCGCGTCGACGTATACGCCTATTCCGAGTGGTGCGAAAAATACGTGCGCGCCTCGAAGGTGAAGGTGGCGAAGGGCGTCGACAAGTCGCAGTACTACGACAGGGAACTTCCGCAGGCCTTCGTGAAGGCGCAGAAGGTTCTGGCGAAAGACAAGAAGAAGCGCGAGAAGTTTTTTTACGACGCGGTCATCATCGACGAGGGTCAGGATTTCGCGAGCGAATGGGTGGACTGCTTTATCGGGCTGTTGCACAACCAGAAGCGCGGCATAGTGCGGTTCTTTTACGATCCGGCGCAGCGCCTGTACGCGAGCCGCAACGGCATCGACAACGCGCAGGTGCAGGCGATGCCCGTGATGGTGCTGAACCGCGGGTTCCGCAGTACCAAGCGCATCCTCGAATGGGTGCAGAAGAATACCGGGTTCAGGCTGCAGTCCTTCGACAACACGGTGCTCGGTGACGTGGTGAAGGAGATGCAGTACGGTGATGGCACCGAACAGGTTCAGATGCTCAGCGCTCGCATCGACGAGCTCATGAAGAAGAAGAAACTCAAGGAATCCGACATCCTCGTGGTCTCGATGAAGAGTGACAAGAACTCGGCGCTCAAGAACATTACCGACGAACGCATCGTGTGGAACACGAGCGGCGACAAGTCCATGATTAAGGACAAGGTAAATATCGTGAGCGTCTACCGCATCAAGGGTCTCGATTCTACCGCGGTGATTCTAACCGATCTCGAGGAACCCGCCGAAGCGCTCAAGCGCGAAGACTGGAAGCGCTGCATGCTCGTCGGCGCCACCCGCGCCAAGGCGCTTTTAACCATTTTCAGAAAGAAGTAATTGCGGGCAAGCTAGAAAAAAGTAATTGCGGGCAGGGGGCCCCGCCCGCGTAATTATCTTACCACGCGAGGTCGACGACGATGCGCCAGTATCCGTCGGAATCGAACTTGTGCGCGTGTCCGCTGCTAGCCGTCCCGAAGTTCATCTGGTATTCTGCCGAGAAGTGGCGCGTAATTTGCAGGCCGAACCCGAGCCATACGGAGAACGAGAGGTCCTTCGCCCCGTTGAAGCGGTTCTTGATGCCGTCGATCATCCCGAGGTCGACGAATTTTTTCGCAAACGCCTTCATGGCGTCTTCGTCTTCTTCGTTTTCGGGAGGCGTCTCTATCTTGTAGACTTCGAAGATGGGCTTGTGGAAGTGGAATGTCTGGCTCACGAACGGCTTGAATACCGGAATTACGGGGACTCCGAGCCTGAACGAGATGGGAATGTCGGCGCCGATGTTGTGGTAGTAGATGCTGTACCTTTCGTCGGGCTTGTATTCGTAGGTGAATTTCTTGTAGTGGTACGAGGGGCCGAGGCCTACGGTTATCGCGCCGCCGTCGTAGAAGTACCAGCGGAGCATGTAGTTGATTCCGGCTTCGTAGCCCGTCTCGTCGTCGAGGTCCCCGATGCGGCCGTAATCCTTCGCGTAGTAGCTGTGTTCCCTGAAGTTGCCGTAGTAGAGTTCGGTCACTTTGTAGAAGATGCGATTTTTCTTCGCGTCTTTGGATTCCACGGCGGGATCGTCGGCTGCGGCCTGCGGGCATGCTTCTGCGGCGGGTGCCTGGGGCGCGGGCTCTGCGGCGGCGGCGACAGGTGCTTCCGCGGGTTTGGCTTCGGGCTTGGCCGTGTCGGCGGGTGCGCTCTTTGCCGGTTTTGCCGGCTCCGCGGGCGCTGCCGTTTCGACCGGCGCCGGTACGGGCTTGTCTTCTGCGGCATGTATCTCGAGGAGTGCGAGTTCCTTGCTCGTGTAGGTCACGGTGAAGCGGCACTTGCCCTGCGCATTGCAGAGCGCCTGCACGGAATCGGCGATGGCGCGTGCCATTTCTTCGCGGAGGAGGTCGGACTTGATTTTTACGAGGCTGTCGGCTGTGGCGGTCTTGGCCGCGATTTCCTTGTCGAGCGCGATGAGTTCGAGCGTGTTGTCGGCATGCAGCTTGCACTGGCACGAGGTCTCGGTGATGCGGCAGAACGCCTTGCGTGCGGAATCGGCCTTGGCGATGGAATCGGCGGATACTACCCCGGGTTCGACTTTGAGGCCGCTTGCACAGTCGTTGCAGCGTTCGGTGCATTCCATGGACATCGGGGCGATGGGCAGCAGGCTCCTGCGGCGGGTGAGCGAATCGATTGTCGCGTTGGCGTCCTTGATGACGCGGGGCAGCATTCCCATGGCCTTCTGTTCGGCTTCGCCCGACTTGGCGATGAGTTCGAAGCGGGTGAGCGTCGTGTTGCCCTTTTCAATTCCCTTGTAGTAGCCGTCCTGGAAGGTGAGCGTGCGCGCGCATACCGTCTTGGTGCATCCGGCGACGAGTTCGTCGATGAGCTTGCGCTTGCCGAGCTCGATGCCCATGTTCCTGGATTTGGCGCTGTCGATTACGAAGGGGCAATTGCACGTGGATTCGATCTTGTCGCAGTTCTCGGCCCTTTCGGTGTTGCGGCACGACATGCAGAGGTTGTAACAGATTTCGTCGGCGACGGCGGTGGTGGACAGGGCCGCGGCTGCAACGATTGCGATGGAGATGGACTTGAAAATATTGCGCATGTTCAGCTCCTAGAAGATTATAGCGAGGACGACGAAAGCGATTGTCCCGATGGCGGTGAATACGACGGGGAGGACGGGGAAGCCGCCCTTCTTTTCGGGTGCGGCCTGCTCGCACGTGGTCGAATTCTGCGCGGCTTCTGCCGATTCCGTTTTGGTGTTCGCGGGTTCTTCCGCTCCGGTCTTTTGGTCGACCGAGGGTTCGGCCTGAGCCGCGGGAGTCGCCTCGTCTATCAGGACGGCTTTGTCGGTTGTGCCTGCGTTCTGGGCGGGTGCCGCGCTTGCATATCCGGCGAATACGCCCGCAACGATTGCCATTGCGAAAAGTTGGTGGAACATCTTGAATCTCATAAAGTCCTCGCTGCGCCTTCGTTGATGCTTTGCGGGCGCGTATATACTAATTTAACACCTTTTTTGAAAAATTGTAACGCGGATTGTTCGCTTTGGGGCTATTTCCTATTTTGTTTGAAGGTATTCCTCGTTTGCCCATTTGTAGAACTTGTCGTAATCGGCGCTGTGTGAAAGTTTCCACTTCGCGAATGTGGGGTAGTCCACTTCCCTGCAGATGATATAGACGAACGTTTCCTCTAGTTTGTTCTTCACGAGGCCCTTGTAAAATGTCGTGAGCGTATTCTCGGTATTTTTTGTATTCTTGAAATCGGCGATGAGTTTTATGGCCTTGGGCAGCATGTGGATGAGGTATTCCATCTGCTGGGTGCTGGAGGTGTCTTTCTCGTGGTAATGGCGGTGCCCCACGGAATCGAGTATCTGTGTGAACGCGAGGGTGGTTACGACCGCGAAGTCCTCGTCAGAGGTCTTTTCGAACTTGGGGAGGGTTGTTTCGCAGTTCGTATTCTTGCACTTGACCAGGTTCTTCGTGACGTTATAGAGGTCGGAAAGCGCGGCGGAGACGTTCTCCTTTTTTTTGGCGATGAGCGGCGTGTACATCGCGTAACTGTAGAAGTCTATCCAGTTGCCGAGTTCTCTTGAAACGGTGAACATCTGCAGGTGCGACGTCTCGTGCAGTTTGGTGTTGGCCACCGCTTTCTTGAGCCAGACCTTCGCGCTGTCGACCTTGCCGATGCGGCGGAAGGTGATGGCGGCGTTGAACGGGAGCAGGTAGGAACGCTGGTTGAACGACGTTCCCTTGCGGTATGCGGCGAGGGCGGAATCGGGCATGTTCGAATCATCGTAGATGGAGCCCATCATGCTGTAGATGGCGTCGTTCAGACGCGTGTCCTTGTTGATATTCGCCGAGGCCTTGATGTAGCGAAGCGACTCCTTCATGTCGCGCTTCATGTAGTACGAATAGGAGATTTCGTACTTGATAAGCGCATTGTTCGGCTCGAGTTTTTCGGCCTGCTTGTATTTGGCGATGGCCGCGTCGTATTGCCCCTCGTCGTGGAGCTTGGTGCCTTCGGTCATGAGGCTGCCCATATCGGCCAGGGCGAGGATTGCGGTGGCGAGAATGAATAATGCGATGCGTTTCATGAATCCCTACTTTGTGAGTTGTGAATAGAAAGTGCGGAAGTCTTCCCAGCGGTAGTACGGTGCGGCGGGGCAGTTCTGCTTTGCGGGCTTGGCCTTGGCCGCGCTTGTCTTTTCGCCGGTTTTGCCTGCGTCGGTTGCCATGGTTGTGTTTTGGTCCGATGCGCCGCACGGTACGGGGAGCGCCTGCTCGATTTCGTTGTACAGGACCTTCACGAGAACGTCTGCGCCTGGAGTTGCGCCAGAGGTGGCGCCGGCCTTTGCGGGTGCCGGGGATGCGCCTTTTGCAGGAGTCGGGGAGGCGTCGCCCTTGCGGTAGAATACGATCTGCATGTTCGCGGCCATCGGGATGACCCTGAAGTCGTTCCACTGCTCGTGCAGCTTGGAGAGGTCGGATACCTTCGCGTTTGCGACGGGCAGCTGCATGAGGGCGGCGAGCGGAAGGAGGCCCGCGTCGTGCCCGAACCGCAGCGTGGCGGCTACGGGTTCAATGCTTGCGAGCGCCGTATCTGCCTCGTCGAGGATGTTCTGGAGCGTGCCCTTCGCGAAGTCGGTGCCGTTGCTCTTGTTGATGAGCGGGCTTGTGCCGAGCAGGCTGTACCACCAGGCGTTCTGCGCCTTCCAGCGGGTGATGCGCTCTTCGGGCGTGTAGATTTCGCGCAGCGTGCTTACCGGGGCATTCGCTGCCTTCTCGACGCTTGCGACAAGCGAGGAATCCATGCCGGGGAACAGGTCGGTGATTTCGAGGAGCCTGTTGTAGAATGTGCCTGCGTCAATGTTCTTGGCGGCGTAGGCGGTATCGGCGAAAAGTTTTTGCAGGAGCGGTTTCGGGTCCACCTTCTGCCAGAGCTTGTCGCTTTCGGCGATGTAGGCGGGCGCCTTGGAGTAGTCCAGCTTGCCCCAGTCGAACGCGCATATGAAGGGCATGTAGCTCTTGCCCGAAACCAGCTCGGGTTCGATTTTCGGGAACTGCACGCGGAGTTCCCCGATGAAGGCTGCCATGCTTACGATGCAGCGCCCGCTGGTGCTCGCGTATGCCTTCACGTGCGGGACGGCTTTCTTGTTGCTCGCCTTGCGTTCCTTGAATACCTCGGGGAAGTTCTTGGCCATGCGTTTGGCGATTCCCATGTGCTGGCGCACGCCTGCCTGCGTGAGGTCGCCGGTGCGGGGCATCGCCTCGCTCTTGAGGGTCTGCGCGAGCGCGTTCACTTGCTTGCCGAGGGGCGTGAGCGCGTTTGCCGAATCGGCCTTGGCAAGTGTTTCGGCGATGTATTTGTATTCGTCGGCGCTGTGGTGGAAGCGGCTGCCGTGCCTGGCGTAGTGGCTTATATAGAAAGGCTTGTACCCTGCGGGCGCCTTGGCGTACTTGACGTTTTTGCCGGGTTCCGGGTACGGCATCGCACCGCTGAGGGTGTATTCCGGGTGTGCCGCGAGTTCGGCGTCGGTCGTCTGCGCCTGTGCGGGGAGTACCGCGAGGGCAAGCGCGAATGCGGCCGGCGCGATTGCGCTTGTGAATCGGTTGTTTAAAGAGTGAGGCATGTCCCGAAATCTAACAAAAAAGATTTGTCGAATCGTCAATAATACCGCGAAAGCGCCGAGATGGAAATGAATAAAAGAACTAGGAGATAAACCATTCCATGATGTTTTTCCGTTGGGGTTCTGGCGCTATTTACGGGGTAAAGATAAATATACAATTGAGAACTATTGTTGAATAATGGTTAATGCGCTGGTTAGTCGGATTGGAGAACTGCGGGGAAGGATATGTTTCTTTCAAAATCCGCTTACAAATTGCTTACGAAAAAAACGTCGTGGAATTAGTTTTTTTATGTTTGTACAACACTTTTTAAGGAGAAACATAATGAAACGTTTAGCTTTCCTCGTCTCGCTTGCCGCATTGCTTTGCTCTTGCGCGGGCGTAAACATCAAACAGCCCGGTATTGATAGCGTCAAGAAAATCGCTGTTGTGACCGTTTCCGGTAGCGAAGATTACGAGAATATCGAAGTCCGTGAAGGCAAGAAGGAAAAACTCCTCACGATTGTGAGCAACGCCATCAAGGAAAAGGTCGATGTGGTCAATGACCCTGAAATCGAAATTGTCACCCATGGTGCTAATGCGCTCGCCAAGACGCTCAACGGTATCAACGGCTGGAGCGTCATCCCCTTCGATCAGGTGACCAATAACGAAGACGTGCGCGCCTTCTTTGAAGATAGAGAGACCTGGTCCAAGGTCAATGCTGCTTTTAACAGATTTGGTTCCGGCGATGGCCAGCGCCTTGTTTCCCCGGATGGCATGTACCCGCTCCCTTACGATAGAGTTGCTCCGCGTGGTATGATGTATGTTAACGGTGAACGCATAGAGGCTCCGGTCCTTCGCGGCCTCGGCAAGCTTTGTGAGTCTCTCGGTGTCGATGCGGTCGCCGTTGCCGAATACTTCTTCTACTACGAGACCGGCATGATGACTGGCGTTACGAGAAACGTGACCCCGATTGTATTCGTGAATGTGGCGCTCATCGACAAGAATGGCGAGAAGGTGCTCTACACCGATAACGGCTGGGCGAGAATCGAAGGTGATTACAACGCCAAGGTTTACGGCGGTTACGCAAGCCTCAAGGAAGAGCAGTCCGTGAAGGCCTACAAGCACGCTATCGACCAGATCATGGAAGAATTCAGCAAGGAAGCTAAGGAAAAGCTCGGCAAGTAATTGCTTCCGCAAAAGTTTGCATATTTCATCTCCCAAAAGTGGGGGGCTCGCCCGGCGAGCTCCCTGCTTTTCTTATGGCGAGGTGACGCGATTCGTAAGTAATTGTTCGCGAAAGTAGTCTTTTTTCTTACTCCCCCTTTTTTGCTTGACCGCCCTTGAGGGCCATGCTTATATTTTGAACTGAAATTTGGGGATTAGAAATGAACTACTTAAATGACTCCGATATCACGGTGCTGATGGTGAAGCTTGCCTGCCTGGCCGTTGTTGCCGCTATCGTGCTTGCCTTTGCGTGCTGGCGTTTGCATCGCCGCAAGGACGGCGTCGTTCCCGTGCGCCGCAAGAAATCGTGGGAAGTCGCTTTTGACAAGTGGCTTGCGAACAATGGCGGCCACGGCCTGAGACATTCCTGAGGAACTTCCTGGTGGGGAGCTTGGATACGCCCGAGAGGGGCGTTTTTCTGTGTTTTCGGCCGTGCAGGCGCGATTTCGCGGTCGATATTTTTCTAAATTCGCATGCGTTAAATTATCAATGATGTAGCCGGGAGGTTTTCCGGCTGTTATAAAGGAATACAATGAGCATAGTAGATACCGTCCTCCATAAGGTTTTTGGTACACCCCATGAACGCAAGGTGAAGCAGCTTCGCCCGGTTATTGAGAAGATTCATGCTGTCCGCATGGCGCTGGAAGCCCTGGACGATGCGGCGCTTGCCGCCAAGAGCGCGGAATTCCGCGAGAAACTGAAAAACGGTTCGACTCTCGACGACATCAAGGTCGACGCCTTTGCGGTGTGCCAGGAAGCCTGTGACCGCAGACTCGGTATTTTCAACATCTTCAAGCCGGAATTCGGCTTTGACTTCAGCCGCCTCGGACCCGAACTCCAGGATGTGGTGAACAACGCGAAGGCGGAACTCGCCAGCGGGAAGAACGAATGGGAAGTCTACCTGCCCGCCGCCCTCTACGCGAAGGTGCGTGAACTCTACCCGGAATCGGTGAAGCCGTTCCGCATGATGCCTTTTGACGTGCAGATGATCGGCGGCCTCGTGCTCCACGAGGGTGCGATTGCCGAAATGGCGACCGGTGAAGGTAAGACCCTCGCCGCAGCCCTGCCGGTTTACCTGAACGGCCTTAGCGGCCACGGCGTGCACGTGGTGACGGTCAACGACTACCTCGCCGGCCGTGACGCGAAGCAGATGGGCCTCGTGTACAAGTTCCTCGGCCTTACGGTGGGCCTCATTGTGGCCGGCCTCGATTCCGAACAGCGCCGCACGAGCTACAACAGCGACGTGACCTACGGTACCAACAACGAGTTCGGCTTCGACTACTTGCGCGACAACATGGCGGTCGACCCGTCCCAGCTGGTGCAGCGCGAGCTCAACTTCTGTATCGTCGACGAAGTGGACTCCATCCTTATCGACGAAGCCCGTACCCCGCTTATCATCAGCGGCCCTGCCGAAGATGCGACCGACAAGTACGCGAAGGCGGACGAAATCGCCCAGAAGCTCATCAAGAACAAGGATTTCGGCGTCGACGAGAAGGACAAGTACATCATGCTCACCGAGAAGGGCGTGAACCATGTCGAAAGCCTCCTCCAGATTACGAACCTCTACGGCGAACATGCCGACTGGGTGCACTTCATCGACCAGGCCCTGCGCGCATGGCACCTGTACGAGAAGGATGTGGACTACATCGTGCGTGACGGCGAAATCGTCATCGTGGACGAGAACACGGGCCGTCTCATGGAAGGCCGCCGTTACTCCAACGGTATGCACCAGGCCATCGAAGCCAAGGAAAAGGTGCAGATCCGCCGCGAGAACCAGACGCTTGCCACCATCACGTTCCAGAACTACTTCCGCATGTACAAGAAGCTCAGCGGTATGACCGGTACGGCCGAAACGGAAGCGACGGAATTCATCAAGATTTACAACATGAACACCTGGGTCATCCCGACCAACAAGCCCTGCATCCGCCAGGACCTGCAGGACATGGTGTACAAGAGCGAAGACGCGAAGTGGCGCGCCATCGTGGCCGAAATCAAGGAACGCCACGGCAAGGGCCAGCCGCTCCTCGTGGGTACGGCTTCCATCGAAAAGTCCGAACACCTGCACGGCCTCCTGGAGAAGGAAGGCATCCCGCACGAAGTCTTGAACGCCAAGAACCACGGGCGCGAAGCTGAAATCATCCAGTACGCCGGTCACGAAGGCAAGGTCACCATCGCCACCAACATGGCCGGTCGTGGTACCGACATCGCCCTTGGCCCCGGAGTTACCAACCTCGGCGGTCTGCATGTGCTTGGCACTGAGCGTCACGAGTCTCGCCGTATCGACAACCAGCTGCGCGGCCGTTCCGGCCGTCAGGGCGACCCGGGTTCCAGCCAGTACTTCCTCTCCCTCGACGACAACCTGATGCGCATTTTCGGCGGCGACAGCGTGAAGAACCTGATGAACCGCTTCGGCGTGGGCGAGGACGAGGTGATTACGCACCCGATCGTTTCCCGCTCCATCCGCAGCGCACAGCGCCGCGTGGAAGGCCAGAGCTTCGATATCCGTAAGCACTTGCTCGACTACGATAACGTGATGAACGAACAGCGCAAGGTGATTTACGGGCTCCGCCGCCGCATCCTGAACGGCGAGGACATCCGCCAGGAAATTATCGACCGCATCGAGGACGCCTGCGATATCAAGGTCTCCAACTACATCGTCGCGAAGAGCTACCCCGAAGACTGGAACCTCGAAGGCCTGCATACCGACCTGCAGCGCACGCTCGGCATGGAATACAACCTCACGCTCGAACAGGCGATGAAGAAGACGCCGGAACAGGTTCTCGACGAAATCATCGGACTCTGCAAGGCGCGTTACGACAAGCTCACGAAGATTATTCCGGAAGCCGATTTCCGCAACATCGAACGCCGCTTCTTGCTCATGACGATCGACCAGGTCTGGAAGGAGCACCTGTACGCGATGGACCAGCTGAAGGATTCCATCCGCTTCCACGGTTACGCCCAGAAGGACCCGCTGATGGTCTACAAGAACGAGGGCTTCAAGCTGTTCGAAGGCTGCCTCGAGAAGATCGCGACCCTCACGATGCTGCGCATTTTGAACATCCGCATTACGCTCCCGAACGGCATGACCGTTTCGCCGGACCAGCTGCAGCTCAAGAGCCAGGAACAGATCGACGCCGAACGCAAGGCTGCTGAAGCCGCGCAGAACGCCGGCGAACAGCCCCAGGAAGGCGAGCAGTTGAGCGCCGAGGGCGCGAAGGCTGCGGGTCTTGCAGGCCAGGCTGCCGCTTCCGAGTCGAACGCGATTTCGGAAGACCCGCAGGCGCAGCCCATGCCGCAGTCCGCTCTGCCGGGTACCCGCCAGGTGCGCCGCACTTACACGAACCCCGCCATCATGGAAGCCGCACGCCGCCGCGCGCAGGCTGCCGGCCCGAAGCTCGGGCGCAATGACCCGTGCTGGTGCGGTTCCGGCCTCAAGTACAAGAAGTGCCACGGCAAGGATGTGGAATAATGTGTAGTGTGGAATGAGTGATTTGTCGCTTCACATTTCACATCTCACATCTCGTATTTGACCTCTGCATATGAAAACCGCGAAGAGATTCTTTTGTCTTGAAGGTATCGACGGGTCGGGTAAGTCGACCCATATCGAGAATCTTGCATCGGCCCTTGAGGCGGAAGGTTATTCCGTCGTGAAGCTTCGCGAACCGGGCGGGGCGAAAGTTTCTGAACGCATCCGCGAGATTCTTCTGGACCCAGCGTTCAAGGGAATCATGAGCGACAAGGCGGAACTTTTGCTGTACAATGCCGCCCGCGCTCAGGTGATACACGAAATCATCCAGCCGGCGCTTGATGCGGGCAAGATCGTTATTGCCGACCGTTTTGCGTGGAGCACGTTTGCCTACCAGGGATACGCCCGCGGGCTTGGCGCCGACATGGTGCAGCAGCTTACGGAAGTTACCTGCGGCGGCTGCATTCCGGAACTGACCGTAGTGCTCGACCTGACGGTGGAACAGAGCCGCGCGCGCACCGCGAAGCGGGGCGAGGCACCCGATCGCCTCGAGCAGGAGAAGGCCGACTTTTTCGAGAGGGTGCGCCAGGGGTACCTGGCCGCGGCCCGTGAGTTCCCGGATTGCGTTTCCGTTATCGATGTGGACAGGCCTTTCGAGGAAGTTTCCGCCGACATTTATAAGCTGGTAAAGTCGAGGCTTTAGTGATTTTCATTTTCATCCTTATTTTCGGAGTGCTCTTCCTGTTCGTGAATTTGCGGCAGGTTGCCCCCGGGAACAAGGGTAGCATTCTGGCGGGTGCGCTCGTGGTGCTCCTGCCTGTTTGCTTTATATGCCGCGAAATGTTCTGGGCCTGCGTGGGGCAGGCGTTCCTTTCGGTCTGGCTGTGCGAGGCGCTGCTCATTTATGTCGGCTGGTGGATTTTTAGGCTGTGCCGCCGTATAATTGTACGCAGGCCCATGCCGCAGCGCACGACGGTTATTGCCGCCCGAGTATTGCTCATTGCATCGTTTGCGGTCACGGGCGTGATGTGTGTTGTGGGCTATTTCCACAATGCGGATTATAAACTGCGGGACGCGACAATCCAGCTTCTCGTGGAAAGCCCGCGCAGTTCTTTTGCGGACGATTCTGCTGTTCTTGCTGATTCCGCGCAGGTTGCTGGCGATTCTTCCGCTGCAGTTGATTCCGCGGGCACTCCCGTTCCCGATACCTCTGTCGCGGCTGATTCTGCGCAGGTCGCGCACGACTCAGCTGCCGTTGCGTTTGATTCCGCGCAGGTCCTGCAAGATTCCTCTGTCACTGTTGCGCCCTGGAACTTCACGGTGCTGTTCTTCAGTGATCTCCACTTGGATCCGCTCTTCTGCCGCGGGAAGGTGGAACGCATGCTGCGCGAGGCCGACAGCCTCAAGCCCGACTTGATACTTTTCGGCGGCGACTTCGCCGACGTGCACGATTCCGTATTGACGAACCAGGGTTATGATACTTTGTTCGCAAAAGTTGCCACCGCTGCCCGCGTGGGCGCATATGCCGTCGGCGGGAATCACGAGGCCTACACGGAGCGTGCCGGCAGCGATATCGCGGGGTTCCTGAGGCGTAGCGGCTGGGTATACCTGGATGATTCTACGGTCTGCACGGAGGTCGCCTGCATCACCGGGCGCACGGACCTGCAGATGGCGGCTGCCCGCGGGGTAGAGCGCATGCCGCTTTCGCTTCTCGATCCGGCAAAACTCGGACCTTCGACCTCCCGCGCGACTCCCGCGGCGAAAGGACTTCCCTGGCTGCTCATGGACCACCAGCCGAGGGGTATCGAACCCGAACATTCGGGCCGTATGCCAGATTTCGCGTTCTCGGGCCATACGCATGCCGGCCAGTTCTTCCCCGGAACCGTCATCATAAACTGGGTCTGGCGCCTCGCTTACGGGTTCGGCACGCTCGATTCCGTCCGGTGGCTTGTCTCCAGCGGGGTGGACAGTTGGGGCCCTCCGGTACGTGTCGGGAGCGATACCGAGATGTGGTTCCTGCGTTTCGAGATGCGGCTTCCGTAAAAAAACATTTAAAAAGGTCATTGAAACCGACGGCGAAACTGACTATATTTGGGGCATAAAATTCAACCCCCAAATCAAGGCGCAAATATGTCAGATCGTTTTATCGTGACCGGCAACTTCACCGATGACCCGTTCGCCATCGACATGGCCCAGTACATCGGCCTCCGTGAAGACATCTCCGACGTGGTCTCCCTGAAGACCTTCGCCAACTCCGAATTCTGCCCCCGCTACATGCTGGATGTGGCTGACATGGAGCATATCGGCCGCCGCCTCGAAGGCAAAATCGTCCTGATTTGCTCGGTTTCGAACCATGAACGCAGCCGTAACGACTACGCCATGCGCAACTGCATTTTGGCCCGCGCTGCCAAGGACAACGGTGCCGAGCAGGTCGTGCTCGTTGAGCCGGACCTGTTCTACAGCGCCCAGGACCGCGGCCCGCACCGCATTGGCCCTCTCGAGAAGGACCGCCCGGATATCGACTTGAAGAAGTTCGACGGCCAGGCCTTCACGAGCCTCCTCTACGCCGAACTTTTGAAGAAGTCCGGTGTCGACGCCGTGGTGACGGTGCATAACCACAGCATCAAGGTGCAGAACCTTTTCAACGAGATTTTCGAAGGTCACTTCCACAACCTCATCCCGACCGACGTTTACGCTCACTACATCAAGAGCAGCAATTTTGTGCAGACCGGCAAGGACGGCAACAATCTCGTGATTGTCTCCCCGGACAAGGGCGCCCGCCCGTTCATGAACGCCGTGTTCGACGCCCTGCAGCTCCCCGAGTGCAAGCGCGTGGTGATGGACAAGGTCCGTACCGGCGAACGCGAAATCAGCATGACGTTCAACCCGGAACTCTCTGACATCAGCATCGAAGAAATCGAAGGCAAGGACGTGATTGTGTTCGACGACATGGTCCGTACCGGTACCACGATCGTGCAGTGCTGCGAACACATCAAGAAGGGCAACCCGAACCGCGTTTGCTTTGGCGTGACGCACTTCCACACCAGTGCCGAAGCCCGCGAAAAGCTCAACAGCCCGGCCATCGACGAAATCCTCACGACCTCGACCCTCCCGGATATCATGAACCGTGACTGCCAGGGCCGCCTCCGCAAGAAGCTCACCGTGCTCAAGCTCGGCAAGTGGATTGCCCGCCACGTGATGCAAATGTACGGCATGGACGACGGCCGCTTCGAGAAGGACTTCTACAAGATCGATATGTCCTCGAAGAACCCGCGTTGGCCGCCTGTGTTCTTTTAATGAGACCGTTCGCGCTTAATTAGAAGCCGTTCGCGGTTAGTTACTTTCAGAAGCCCTTGTTTAATAACAGGGGCTTTTTTATGCAAATTTGTATTGAATTTGTGTATATTTATAAAATAGTTAGAGGTTTGGAACGCTGCGGTTATGCCGAAATATTTTATTGCGATATGTCTTTCCTTAATCCTTTCCGGCTGCTCTATTCGTGAAAGTGCAGTCCCTGCTCCAAATCATGGTTACCGGTATTTTGTAAATAAGGTTGTTTTTATTGACTTGTCTACAGTTGGAATATTGGGTATTCCGGAGGTTTGTGAGCATCAGTTTTCTAGACAAAGGGAGTTGATGTCTTTAAATATACCTCAGACAGAATGGCATAATTACATGAAAATGAATAAATGGTGCTCTTCTTTGTTCAACGGTCAACCAGACTCAACCACCTATTCATTGCGGGATTCGTCCGATAAAGAATTATGCGATTCTGAGGGGGTATGTATTGTCAAGCCGGAAATCTACTTGAAAGAGAACAATGTGTTTCAAGTATCCTTCTGCGATTCTAAATACTATACTCAAATGCGCTACGACAGTTTGAATGTGCTGAAGGATTTTGTAGGTGAAAATGCTGCATGGAAACCTTTAAGCAGTTCTACTTACGATATGATTGTTTCTGACTCCCTTATTGTTCTGAGAAGTCGGCGCGAATATGCGGATGAAATTCTTTTCTATATAGAAAAAAAGGAATGGTGCAAGGATTGCCCACTAGGGAGAGATGTTTCGGTGTATGTGTGGCTTCCTTTTGGGTATATAAATAGCGCTGTCTGCACACAAAAGAGAGACGTTTTTTCTAGAAAAAAATGATATCTGCTTACCCGACGATGAGGTCGATAATCAGGTAGATTGCCATCGCGATGCTACATGCGCTCACGAAATGCTGGATGAATTTGTTGCCTTTCTTGCGCTGTAAAAAGCTCCCGCAGTAGCCGCCGAGCCATGCGCCTGCGGCCATCACGATGGCGATGGGCCAGTCGATTTTGCCCGCGATGCCGAGCGCCGTGGTGCTGACAATTAGAAACACGTTGGTGAGCGCATTCTTGAGGGCGTTCACGCGGATGGGTTCGAGCCCGGTGTAGCGCGTGAGGGCGAAAATTTGCACGAAGCCCACGCCCACCTGCACGATGCAGCCGTATATGGAAATGCACGCGAACCCGATGGCGCCTTTCCAGGTGAGTTTTTCGGGCGGTGTTGCGGGCGGTTTGCCCAAGATATCTTTGCGCAGGTTGCTCATCACGACCACGAGGCAGATGACGACGGCGAGGATTGCCTGGAACATCTTGTCGCCGATATGCACCAGGAAGCAGACGCCGATTCCCGTGCCCACGATGGTGGGGATGAGCAGCTGTAGGAATATCTTCTTGTTCAGGTAGCCGTGCTTCATCAGGTTGAAGGCGCTGCTGCAGTTCCCGATGATGAGCCCGATTCGGTTGGTGCCGTTTGCGACGGTGGCAGGCATGCCGAGGAATATCATGATGGGCAGGCTAAGCGTGGAGCCGCCGCCCGCGATGCTGTTGATGAGGCTTACGATGGCGCCAAGTACGAAAAATGCGGGATACTGCGCGTAGTCCCACCAGGGCGCGTTTATCATTTGGCGATTTCCTTCTCGAGGAACTGCTTGTTGTCAAGCACTTTCTGTTTTTGCCCGTATTCCGGATATTCGCCGAGGCACTTGTCGAGCGGGGCGATGGCATCCTGGAGGAGTTTCTTTTTCTTGGCGTCATCCTTTTGCTTTTGCGCCTTTGTGAAGATTTGCGATGTCGCTTTGCGCTGGGCGTTGCAGAAGGTGTTGGCCAGTTCCTGGTACTTTTCGTTCGCCTCTTTGCGGAGCTTGCTTGCCTTGAGTTTGGTGAGCAGCGACTTGGCTTCGGTGTACTTGCTCGCCTTGATGAGTTCGTCGGCCTTCGCGAGCGCCTGCGCGGGGTCGTGGCTTTCCCAGTATTTGGCGGCTTCGGAATTGGTTGTGGCAGCAAGGCCAGCGATGTAGTCGATGAGCGCCTGAATATGCAGCTCGTTTTCGAAGTCGCGGTAGCGGAGCAGGAACGTGTTCGCCTTGTTGAGCGCCTCGGAGAATTGAGCCTGGTCATCGGCGAGCGCCTTGATGGAGGCGTATTCCTTCTTGGCCTTGGTAAGCGTAATCTTGTAGGCGGTCGCCTTCTGCTGCTGGGCCCACTTTACGAGCGAATCGCCCGGAGCGAGCGCCATGAGGCTGTCGGCGGTTTCTGCCACCATGCTGTAGGCGGACTGCGCGCGGATCATGTTTTGTATCTGCAAAACGAGCGGTTCGAACGCCTTGGCCTTTTCGGCGCGGAACTTGCCGAACATGTTCAGCAGGGAATCGACGCGGGCTACCCACGTGCTCCAGAGCGGCTTGATGATGCGGAAGCGTTCGAGATAGGCGCTTGCGGAATCGGTGAGGCCGGCCGCGTACAGCGAATCGGCGTGGGCGAATACCTGGGCGGCGAGCGCCGGGAAGGCGGTGTAGGGGTCGGGCGCCTGCGTGCGTGCGGGAACCGGCTGCTCGGTCGTGGGAATCGTATCCGTATTGGCGACGGGGATGTTGTCGGGCGTATTCAGCCGGTAGGAATCGAGCGGCTGCGAGTCGAAGGCGACCGCCTGGTTGTCGGAGGTTGCCTGGGGTTCGGCCGGTGCGGCGTCCTGCATTTGGGGCTGGGCTGCGTCGCCCGGTTTTTCGGGAGCCGTGCCCGCGTCGCTTGCTGGTGCGCTAGCCTCTGGCTGCACGTCGGTCGCGGGGGCGGGAGCGTTCCCTGCACATGCGGCGAGCGCGAACGTTGCCGCCGCTATCAGAAGGGTCTTGTTCAAGAATTTCATGTTCATATTCAATTCTTCTGCTTTTTAGTTTCCTCAGGTCTGGATCCCTCGCCGCGATGCCTTGCGGCATCTAGCTCAGGATAGCGCAAACGTTATTCCGCTTCGATAGGCACGAATGCGCCGCCGTCCATTCCGGCAGGCAGATCCCAGTCGTCGTCCTTGGGCATCGCCGCTGCCTTCGGTTCGGCAGGTGCGGGTGTCGTTGTGGCCGGTGCCGCTGCGGGCGCGGTAGGTGCCGCCTGGGCGCTGGGCGCATCGGCGGTCGTGCCTGCCTGTTCCGCATTCTGCGCTGCGCTTGCCTGGGCCTGCGGTGCGGTCGTCTGATCGCTGCCTGCGGGTGCGGTTTCTGCGGTCTGTGCGCCTGCCTGCGCGGAGCCCGCATTCTCGCTACCCGGTTCGGCAGGTGCGGCACCTGCCATCGGCATGGGCATGCTTGTCATGATGCCTTCCGTCGCAATCGTTTCTGCCGCCTTCTCCTGCATCTGCGGGGGCACGAAGCCCGGTGCCTCGATGTACGGCAACGGCCTTCCCTGCGATGCGTCCGCGATGTAGATGCCCGACATCGGGTCGACAGTAATCTGCCCGCGTTCGTTTGCGAGGTGGAGCGGGACTTCGCCTTCGGCGAGCATCGAGATGTCGAAGAAGTCGATGTATTCCGGAGTCCCGAGGATTTCGATTTCTTCCTTCGCGAATGCGGCCCACTGCGGAAGGCCGCCCGAGGCGCCCGCTATGCGCGTCCTGCCCGAACGGAGCGGCTTGTTGTTGTCGAAGCCCACGTAGCTTCCGATGGCCACCACGGAATCGAGCGCGATGCCTTCCTTCTCGGAAACGTACGTCGGGATGGCGCCCAGGAACGCCACGTTCCTGTAGTCGTTCGTGGTACCCGTCTTGCCGAGCGCCGGGTAGCGCAGGCTGGTGCTCTTGTCGGAACTGACCACGGTGAGCGCGTTCACCTGGCTACGCGCGGTACCGTTCACGAACACGGAGCGCAGCATGGCGCCCATCTGCGAGGTGATGAGGGAATCGAGGATGACCTTCGATTCCACGGAGTTCTTGAAGATGGACTGTCCATCCTTCTTGATTTCCTTGATGAAGCACGGTTCGTTCCATTCGCCGTCCTTGCACTTGAACACCTTGCCCGTAAGGATGGACTGGTAGGCGGTGCTGATTTCGGCGAGCGTAATCTCGTTTACGCCGAGCGGCATGCTGAACACTTTCTGCAGTTTCTGGTTGATGCCGATTTCATGCGCGAACCGCGCGTATTCCGCCATGGAAAGCGAGCGGCGGAAATCCGGCCAGTAACGCAGGTGCGTCTCGTCGAGGTAGTCGCTTTCGGGGTCGACCTGCGCCATCATCACGGTGAGGCGTTTCACGTCGCCCAGCGTGAAGTTGCGGAACAGTTTCACCGAATCGAGCGGCGGGAGCGCTTCGGAGAGGTCCGGGTCGAGTTCCTGCACTTCGCGCTTGTGGAGGATTTCGGAATAGTTCTTGAAGTTATGCCCGACGAAAGCGCGCGTCTTCTCGTCTTTTTTCGCCTGCTTCATCGCGATGTCGTTGTAGGTGCCGACGCGCAGGTCCAGCACGTCGATGGCGCGTTCGTACTTCTCTTCGGATTCGTACTGTGCGGCGAGCGCGTACTGCGCCTTCGTGAACTCGATTTCGCGCTTCACGCCTTCTTTCATGGTGAGCCCGAACTTGTCGCGCAGCCTCTCGAAATACGCCTTGCTGTCTTCGTCGGGGTTGCGGGCGAACCCGTTCTCCTGCGCGACGGAATTGAATTCTTCCTGCGAGAGCTTGTCGAGCAGGTGGTCCAAAAGCCAGATGCTCGCGATGTTTTCGGAACGCGTCGCCGCCCACGCGATGCTCACGAGGTCGCCCTTGTTCTTGTGGTCCGGTCGCGGGTAGTAGAACTGGTTCACGTGCTGGAACACGTTGAAGTCGTTCTCGAGGACGTTCATGTAATTCCACTTGTGCTTGAGCGCGAGAGCGTAAAGGATGGGCTTCCAGCTGGAACCGAGCTGGCGGAGCGCCTTGAAGCAGCGGTCGAAGTCCGTATTGTGGAAGCCGCCCTGCGATGCGACGACCTTGCCGTTCCTTATGGCCACGAGACCGCCCTGGAGTACGGGTTCCGTCTCGATCTTGCACGGGATGAACCCGTTCACCTTTTTCTCGTCGAGGATGCTCACCAGGAGGATGGCGCCCTTCTTCATCTGGTTCCCGAGTACGACGGCGGGGTCCTTGCCGACCTGCTTGCCGAATTCCTTGAGCGACTTTTCGCCCACTTCGCCCTTCAGTTGCCCGAAGGAGAGGCGCAGCGCCTTGAGTTCGCCATTCTCGCCGTGGATTACCGTGTCGACCGCGCCGTAGAGGTAGTCTCCCTTGCGGGCGCTCACCGCCTTGTTCGCGTACTGCGCCTTCGGGAGCACGAACCCGCCGAGCTGCATCTGGAGGTTGCTGATGTTGTTCTGGAGGGCGCGCTTGGCCGCGTCCTGGCTCCTCGCGTCGAGGGTGGTCACGATTTCGAGCTGGGCCTTGCGCCAGTCGTTAATGTCGTGTTGTTCGAAGAGCTTCTGGTAGAATTCGCTGGAGAGTTTCTCGTCGATCCTTTCGAGCGTCGTCGACACGCTGAAGCGGAAGTTGCCGTGCTTGAAGTGCAGCGGTTCGGAAAGTGCGTCGTTCATCTGTTCCTGGTCGATATAGCCTTCATCGACCATGCGGCCGAGCACGTAGCGCAGGCGTTCTTCGCCGCGCTTGAGCGCCTTTTCCTTGCGTTCCTCGGTGCGCTGGATGAACGGGTCGTAGTTGAACGGGCCCTTCACCGAGCCTGCGATGAATGCGCATTCGGCGAGCGAGAGGTCCTTGAGTTCCTTGTCGAAGAAGTACTGGGCCGCGATGGCCACGCCCTTGCCCGTTCCCGATACGTGGAACTGGTTCAGGTAGAATTCCAGGATGTCTTCCTTGCTGAAGTGCTTTTCGAGGCGCAGCGCGTTGATGAGTTCCTTCCACTTCGCCTTGATGCTCCTTTCTTCGCGCCCGAGCACGTTCTTGGCCGTCTGCTGCGTGAGCGTGGAACCGCCCTGGCGCATGTGGCCGCTCTTGATGTTTGCGAGCATCGCGCGGAGGAATCCCTGCATGCTGAACCCGTTGTGGTTCCAGTAGCCCGCGTCTTCGGCGGCGATAAGCGCATTAACGATGTCCTTCGGGATGTCGCCGTAGGGCACGTACAGGCGGTGGTTGGCGTCGAAGAATGCTCCGAGCAGTTCGTTGCCGTCGTTGTAGTACACGCGGGTCTCGCCGGAGAGCACCTGCAGGATGGTGTCGCGGTTGAACTGGTTGTCGGGGTCGCGTTCGGGGAGGATCTTGAATACGAAAATGTACGCGGGGATGCAGCAGATGATGCCGACCAGCGCAAAAGCCGCCAATATCTTGAGAACTTTTATCGGAAAGGGAGTCGGGGCCGATTTCGTTTGTTTTCTTTTTGCGTTTGCCATAAAAATCACCAAAAGGGCCCTGCGGGTTGCGCAGAGTCTGTTTATATGCTTGAATTTAGCATTTTTTGCTGTCGACCCCTTGAAAAAGGGGCCAAAATTAAGTAAAATTAGTGTCCCCAAGATGGGAAGATGGCCGAGTTGGCCGAAGGCGCGTCCCTGCTAAGGACGTATAGGACTTAATCCTATCGCGAGTTCGAATCTCGCTCTTCCCGCTGCAAAGGTCCCCCGGAGAAATCCGGGGGATTTTTGTTTTTTCCCGTTTTTTTTATATATTAACCCAGTACAACCAAGGAGTTTTTTTATGAAGACTAGCAGTTTCCTTACAGGCCTTGCCCTCGGCGTGGTGGCGGCATATGCTCTCAACAAGAAGTTCCCCGGCAAGTTCTGCTCTTGCTGCGGTTGCGACGATTCCGATAATTCCGCCGTGAAGGATGCTGAAGAGACTGCCGAAAAGCTCCGCAGTTCCACCGACAGCCTGCTTGCCCAGCTGAGCAAGACCAACGACGAGAAGCACGAGTCCGAGGCGAAGGTGAAGGATCTCGAGGACAAGCTTTCGGACAAGGAAGTCGAAATCGAGAACTTGAAGAACATTATCGACGCGAACAACGCCCAGACCAAGAAGCTCGAGGACGAACTCGAGCAGGTGAAGGCGAAGAAGTAGCCTGGGAAATAGCTATTCCTCGGAATTAGAAAGTTCCACGATTACGTGAACCGGGTCCCCTTCCCATGCTCCGGGGCATACGTTGTTATCGCCCTTGGAAAACATTTTGGCTAGAGTCGACTCTTCTTCCCAATAGCCGAAAAACACGGTCCCGTAAATATCGTCGTCTCTCTTGATGTCGATGGTATGTTGGCAGACACTTCTTTTGCTGCGGACAAAGACACATTTGCGGGTAAAGCTGCAAACCATCTTGTTGTCCACGTAAAAATCGTATATCCCACCGTCTTCCGCTTCGATGACGATGTCCTGGGTGTCTTTCTTAACGTTCAGCAATACGGCGCAGCCGGCGAGGTTGAGCACGGCCGCAAAAAGAACAAACACAACAAACGGTTTCGTAATAAGCTGTTTCATAATAAGCGCTCCCTCCCTTGTTCTTGTAATATAAGTTTCCGTGGGGCGAAACGAGCGCCGCCAATCGGCCCAAAAAGTAACCTGTCGGGGAAAATTGTACCGGGACCGGTTGTTTGAAATGAGGTGAACGTGGGCCGCCCAACAACATTTTTTTTAAAAAAAGGCAGTGGAAGAGAACTTCCTGTTGGAATAGAGACCACGTGTGGTTGATGTATGAGTGTCTAAATTTGTTTAAAATCGCCGTTTTTGAGAATAATGCTATTTTAGTACAGAAATTACTACAAAAAATCTTGCATTTTGGAAAGTGATTGTATATATTTAGGGCATGGACTTTGAAAACGTATCAAAGAATGCCTTTAATGCGTCGAAATCGCATGTGGTATTGTTGCGAGATGTCGCCCAGCTTTCGGTAGGTTATCCCTTCCGGAATACGTGTGTTCCCGGTGAATCGGGGACACTTGCGTGCTTCTTGCGCGATGTTGACGACTCGGGCGAATTGAACTTGCAGAACCTGAAGCGCGTGGAAGATGCTTCGAAGAATGAATCTCATTTTGCGGCAGAAGGCGATGTCGTCTTCCGTTCGCGTGGAACCCCGTTTTTGGCGGCGGTCGTTCCCGAAATAACCGAAAAGTTGATGGTCGTCGCCCCGATGATCCGTATTCGCGTGGATCGCGAATTGGTTTCGCCCGAATACTTGGTTTGGTATATAAACGGGACCTACGGAGCGGCCTATTTTAAGGAATTTGCGACAGGTTCCGGCATTCCGCTGGTGAGCAAGGGCGTTTTGGAACAACTGCCGGTCAAGTTGCCCAGTTTAAATGCACAGCGGGCTATTGCCGACCTTGTAAAACTTGGCCGAAAAGAACACGAAATCTTGGCAGAAATTGTCAGGCAAAAGAACTTAATTTTAGAAACGGAAATTTCAAATTACTTGGAGTCACTATGAGCGAGGCGAAAAAAGTAAAAATCAACCAGGATGACATCAATGCTGCTGCTTGGGCGGCGTGCGACACCTTCCGCGGGGCGGTTGATCCGGCACAGTACAAGGACTACATCTTGGTGATGCTGTTCTTGAAGTATATGTCGGATGTATGGCGCGACCATTACGAAGCCTATGGTAAACAGTATGGCGGTGACGAGGCTCGAATCCTCCGCAAGCTGGAACGCGAACGCTTCGTACTCCCCAAGGTTGAAATCAAGAACGACAAGGGTAAAGTCATCGACGAATTTATAGCGGACTATTACAGCCTTTACGAGCGACGCAATGCAGACAATATCGGCGACCTCATCAACATCGTCTTGGACAAGATTGAAACGCAGAACCGCCTCAAGCTCGAAGGCGTGTTCCGCAACATCGACTTCAATTCTGAACCGAATCTCGGAAAGACGAAGGACAGGAACCGCCGTTTGAGAACCTTGCTCGAAGACTTCCATAAGGACGAACTCGACATGTCACCGAGCCGCGTCTCCGAAGACATTATCGGCAACACCTACATGTATTTGTTGGAACGGTTCGGTGCCGAAGCCGGCAAGAAGGCTGGCGAATTCTTCACGCCGTTCGATGTGACCGAACTTGTAGCAAAACTTGCTGCCCCGAAGGACGGCGACAAGATTTGCGACCCCACGTGCGGTGCGGGCGGCCTTTTGCTGCAGGGAGCGAAGCAAGTGCAGAGTGGCAACTACGCACTGTTCGGCCAGGAATCCAACGGAAGTACATGGGCGCTTTGCCGCATGAACATGTTCTTGCACAGCACCGACAGCGCCCGCATTGAATGGGGTGATACATTGAATAGCCCGATGCTTGTCGAGAAGGACAAGTTGATGAAGTTCAACGTGGTCGTGGCGAATCCTCCGTTCAGCCTAGACAAGTGGGGTGCTGAAAATGCCGAGAGCGACCCCTACAAGCGCTTTTTCCGTGGCATCCCGCCCAAGAGCAAGGGCGACTGGGCGTTCATCACTCACATGGTCGAAACCGCAATCGTCGGCGAGGGCCGCGTAGTAGTTGTCGTGCCGCACGGCGTGCTTTTCCGTGGTTCCTCCGAAGGTAAAATTCGCGAGGCAATGATCCACGAGAACCTGCTCGACGCAGTTATCGGCCTGCCCGAAAATCTATTCCCCACGACATCCATCCCGGTTGCTATCCTGGTGTTCGACCGCAGCCGTGAAATCGGTGGCAAGAATGCAAAGCGCAAGGATGTGCTCTTTATCGATGCTAGTCGAGAATTTGTCGCGGGCAAGAAGCAGAACTCCCTCTCCGAACAGATTATCTCGAAGATCGTTTCGACCTACAAGAAGCGCAAGGATGTCGAAAAATACGCCCATGTTGCGAGCCTCAAGGAAATCGAGGACAACGAATTCAATCTGAACATCCCGCGCTATGTGGACACCTTCGAAGAAGAAGCTCCTATCGATGTAGACGCCGTGCAGAAGGATATCGACCGCCTAGAAAAGGAACTCGCCGAAGTCCGTAAGCAAATGGCCCAGAAGCTGAAGGAGATAAAGAGGGGATAACCATTTTCGTGAAGCCACGAAAATGGTTGACAATACACAAATTAGAAACGGATGTGTATGTAGGAGAAAAAATGGAAAGGAAACAAATTGAAACAATAAAGTCGGCTTTTGATTCGTCTCTACAGCATTACGAAAATACCGATATTGAATATTGGTATGCTAGAGACCTAATGACATTGCTTGGATACGAGCGCTGGGAAAATTTTGATAAGACGATTGATCGCGCAAAAGAGTCCTGCAAAACCACGGAAATGAACGAGTCTGACCATTTTCGTGAGGTTACGAAAATGGTCGATTTGGGAAGTAAAGCAAAGCGTGAAGTCAAAGATTATATGTTGACCCGCTATGCATGTTATCTAATAGCCATGAACGGAGACCCCTCTAAGGAAGAAGTTGCTTTCGCACAGGGTTATTTCGCAATACAGACAAGAAAACAGGAACTGATTGAAGAACGAATCGAGTACATCGAAAGGACCGTTGTTCGCAATAGGCTGAAGGAATCTGAAAAGCGCCTTTCTCAAAACATTTACGAACGCGGCGTTGACGACCAAGGTTTTGCCCGCATCCGTTCTAAAGGAGATCAGGCTTTGTTTGGGGGAAATTCAACAAAGATGATGAAGGCGAAATATGGTGTAAGCGAAAATAGACCTTTGGCGGATTTCTTACCGACATTGACCATTGCTGCTAAGAATCTTGCGACAGAAATGACTAATGTTAATGTTGAAAATAAAGATTTGTTTGGAGAACGTTCTATAACAGAAGAACATGTCCAGAACAATAAAGGTATTAGGGAACTCCTTGTTCAAAGAGGTATAAAGCCCGAAGAACTGCCTCCATCTGAAGATATCAAAAAATTGGAACGAAAGGCAAAAACGCAAGACAAAAAGTTAAAGGTTTTGGGAGGCTTTCCACCTAAATGACGCTCGTAAGAGTTGTACTTGAGAAGTGTTTATGTGTAGAGAAGCAAGAAACCGAGACTTTGGATGTATTGTTGGCGTCAACAAAACATTGAACAATCATTTTGCCGGCATTGACAATATGATGTTCATGAAGTCACAATTTGTGACTTCACCAAATGTCGTCTGTTTTAAACGTACCGAATTCGATACGTTTAACCAAAAGTTTGGGCTTTTTGCGAAAAAATGGTCATTGGGAAAAATATGGGAGTAAAAAATGAACCGTCAAGAAGCTGAACAAAAATTAAAGGAAATCTTTGGATTCGCCCATTTTCACGACGCACAGTGGGCGGCGATTGAAAAAATTTTAAATAATGAACGCGTCTTGATGATTCAAAAGACAGGCTTTGGTAAGTCTCTCTGTTACCAGTTCCCGGCAACACAACTTGATGGTCTCACAATTGTCTTTTCCCCATTGATTGCCTTGATGCGTGACCAAGTGAATTCACTCAATGAGAAAGGGATTGTCGCTAAGTGCATCAACTCGAACCAGACTCCCGAAGAAAACGAGCAGATTCTTGAAGATGCAAAGAATGGGAAAATTAAGATTCTGTATATTGCCCCGGAACGCCAAGGCAACCTCTCATGGCAAGAAAGCGTTCGCGAAATCAAGGTGGCCATGGTCGTTGTTGATGAGGCTCATTGCATCTCGCAATGGGGGCATGATTTTCGCCCAGATTTTCGACGTATTGTTGACCTTGTTAGAATCTTGCCTGAAAACGTCCCTGTGTTGGCTGTGACGGCAACAGCGACGGAGCGTGTCCAGAACGATATCCAGGAGCAAATCGGCAAGAACATGACTGTCTTGCGCGGCAACCTCCTGCGAGAGAATCTTCGCCTGTTTGTTGTTAAAGTCAAATCGGAAAACGAAAAGAAAATCCGCATTGCAGAATACTTGCAGCATTGCGATGGTTCTGGCCTTATTTATACGGGAACTCGCGTCAATACGCAAGTATATGCGGACTGGTTGAAGTTTGTAGGAATAGATGCTGAAATGTATAACGCCTCTTTGGAGGGCGAAGACCGGATTCGGATAGAACAGGGGCTTAAAGAAAACCGCTGGAAGGCTATTGTCGCAACGAATGCTTTGGGTATGGGCATAGACAAGCCGGACATCCGATTCATCATCCATACGCAGATGCCGCAGTCCCCAATTCATTATTACCAAGAAATCGGTCGTGCTGGTCGTGACGGCAAGCCTTCAGACATCATTCTGTTTTACAACGAGAATGTGGATAAAGACGGAGTCCCTTACGACAAAATGTTGCCCCTCAGTTTTATCAACGGAGCAAAACCCAAAACGGCAGATTACGGACGCGTTATAAACGCCTTGAAAAATGCTCCCCTTGGCGAACGGGACGTAATGCGCGAATTGAATATGAAGCAGACTCCCGTAAGGACAATTCTTGCTGACTTGCTCGAACAGAAAATCGCTGTGCGCAATGAAAAAGGTAAATACGAATATCGGTTTGACGCTCCCGAACTTGATACAAAATCTTTTGAGGAGCTTCGTCAATCCAAGATGAACGATTTGGACGCCATGATGGGCTATATCGAAACATCGGCTCCCCGCATGGATTATCTCCGCAAGTATCTTGGGGACACGGTGACAGTATCTTCTGAGAAGAAGAGACTTGGCTCCAGCTGCGTAATTTCAAGCAGGACTATTTTCCGGAAATAGCAAAGAAGAAAACCTCCAAACTTGAGCCTGGATTTGCGTTGGCTAATTATTCCCTAGAAGATGGCGAAATAGGCCAGATGGTTCATAATTGCAAATACGAAGGCGCGGGCGATTTTCCGGATGACATTGTTCGGCGAATGGTGCGAATGATCCAAAAGAAGATGATGGGCAACAAGATAGATATGCTGCTTTATGTCCCGCCGACTGAATCGGGCGACCTGGTCAAGAACTTGGCCGTAAAAGTTGGTGAATTGATGGGCATTCCCGTATGCCATAATCTTAAAAAGATGAGACAGACAACGGCACAGAAGATTCCCCAGAATGCTATTTTGAAAAGAAAAAATGTGGAAGATGCGTTCGACTTCGATTCGCCCGAAATACTCGAAGGGAAAAACGTTCTTTTGCTAGATGATATCTATGATAGTGGTGCGACATTGAACGAGATTGCAAAAATGATTTATGAACAATCTGAACGAATATGCCTACTGGATGGCCCTTGCCCATGCCGCAATCAAGACGGCGGTAAAAAACGATATACTCAGCTGGTGTCATAGGCAAAAAAAGACGGTTGTTGACTTTTTTGGTCTGAACGAATCTGAGTGGAATTCCGAACTCGGTCTTGATATCAAGGATATTGACGCCCTTTCGAGAGCAAAAGAACAGCTACCCAATAACGCCTTTATGGCAGAAAACCTAATCAATCAGGGGTATTCGCTAATTCCTTCCATGTCGCCAGAGTTCCCGCAGACTCTCAAGAAAAACCTGAAAATGAACGGTTGCCCTGTATTGCTTTATGCAAAGGGGAACATCGCTCTGTTGAACCAGCCGACAGCGGCCATTGTCGGTGCCCGCGCAGCCAGAGAAGTATCTATTGATTTTACGCGAAAAATATCGAAAAAGATTGCTGCGGATGGCAAGGTGGTTGTAAGCGGCTTCGCAAAAGGCGTTGACCGCGAGGCTTTGGATGCTGCCGTTAATGCGGAAGGCTCCAGCATTATCGTGTTGCCGCAGGGGATTCTGACATTCTCGACAGGTTTCAAACAATATTACAAGCAGATTGTAGAAGGCAAGGTCTTGGTGGTCAGCGCGTATTCTCCAAAGATGCCCTGGTCCACTTGGCTGGCTATGGACAGAAATACGCTGATTTATGGCATGGCCGATGAAATCTATGTCGCCGAATCGAATAATGGTGGCGGCACTTGGTCTGGTGTTATCGAAGGCCTGAAACGCGGCAGAAAGATTTATATCCGCGAGCCGGGAGCAGATGAAAAGAATGCCAACAAGACCCTTATCGAAAAGGGATGCATCCCCATAAAAATAGAAGACAATATCATTGAACTAGCGAAGACAATCCCGCCTTTACAGCATGTTTCCGAGAAAAAGGTAAAGTACAGCGCAAAAAAGAAAAACGATTCCAAAACGCTTGACTTGTTTGGAGGCGGAGATGGCTAAACCTGTATTTCATGCCTTTATTGATGAGAGTGGAGACCCGCATTTTTCAAACGGGTCTTCAGATACTTTTTTGATTTGTGCAACACTTGTTCGTGAAGGCAATATTTCTGAAATTGAAGAAAAGCTTAAGGCTTTGCTTGAAAAATATAATCTGCCCGAATTAAAATCAAAAAAAATGGGTGATGTGGGAAAGAGATATGAGATACTAAATCAAATAGCGACATGGAATGTTTCAATTGTAACAATCCATGTAAAAAAGGATGATTTTAATAAAACGGCGCAATGGTTTAGATATCATCCTACATTTTATAAATACATAGAACGTCTCCTTGTGTCAGAGGTTGTCAGAATATACGGCAATGTTGATTTGACCTTTGATACATTTGGTAACTCAAAGTATCGCGAATCATTTATTAAATACATTGAGTCGGTGGTAGCAAAGAAAAGCCAGGTTGATTTGTTTGCTCCTGAAATAGAGATGTGTTCTCCCAAATCAGAAATTCTTGTTCAACTATCTGACTTGATGGGAGGTTCAATTCGAAAGTATTACAATGATGAATTAAAAGAAGTAAAAAATATACTAGATCCAATATGGAAAGGCTCTCTTGTTGTTGGTGAACCAAATTGGATGAAAATGAAGACCTCCGATGTTTCTAATGTTGGTCAACAAATCGATGACGAAATTATGCATGTGGCATTAGAATCAGTGGATCAATATATTGAAGAAAATAAACGTAATGAGGAGAAAGCGGTTGCGTGTGAGACTTTGGACTATTTAAAGGGAACCCTATTGTATGAAGACCCAAATAAGTATTGTTACAGAGATGAAATAAAGGATTGGTTGAATTATCGTGGTTATAGCGATTATAATGCTGAAAAAGTCAGTCGGGAAGTAATTTCTCTATTACGAGAAGCAGGTGTTATGTTGGTGTCGTCATCTGAAGGGATAAAGATTCCCCGCTCAATGAAGGATGTTAGAGATCATTATATGTTTATTTTAGGACAAACGATACCGTCTTTGAAACGATTGAAAAAGATGCATCAAGTGATATCGACTAGATTTTCTTCAGAAGCTATTGGCTTTGTTGATGATGAAACATCAAAAATTTTAAACGATTTGAATGAGTACAGGTAGAATATGGCTGAATGGAAAAAAGTTAAGCTAGAAGATGTTGCTTTGCTTAAAGCAGGGAAATTTGTTTCTGCGCAAACGATAGCTGCAAAGCCAGATTCTGTTAATATCTATCCCTGTTTTGGAGGAAATGGAGTTAGAGGTTTTGTCCCGAACTTTTCACATGAAGGTGTTTTCCCAATTATCGGACGACAGGGGGCTTTGTGTGGAAATGTTAATTTAGCCCAAGGAAAATTTTATGCAACCGAACATGCTGTAGTTGCGTCTCCTCAAAATGGTAATGATTCTATTTGGTTATATTACGCATTGTTTTATGCAAATTTGAATCAATATGCAACAGGACAAGCTCAGCCAGGAATATCTGTAGAGACTATTAATAAGGTGCCATTCCTTTTACCGCCGATTGAAGAGCAGAAGAAGATTGCGGCGACGCTTTCGGTCTGGGATTCCGCCATCGAAAAAATGGAAAAACTCATCGAAGCAAAGGAATGTGGTCATGCCGTTTTGATGAATGAAATGCTAAAGAATTCAAAAACGTGGAGTTGTACTTGTTTAAGTGATATGGCGACGATCAAGAAAGGAAAACAATTAAATGCTGTTGATATGATTTCTGATGGAGCCTATTATGTTATGAACGGAGGGATTACACCTTCTGGAAATACTGATGATTGGAATACTGCTGAAAATACAATCTCAATTAGCGAAGGAGGCAATTCTTGCGGGTTTGTAGCCTTCAATAAGGAAAAGTTTTGGGCGGGCGGACATTGCTATACGTTGATAGATTTGAATGAGAATATATCGGTCAGATTTTTATTTCATTATCTAAAGAATATGGAAAAAGAAATAATGGCGATGCGAGTTGGCTCCGGTTTGCCCAATATCCAAAAGGACTCTATATCTGATATTAGGGTATTATATCCTTCAAAAAAGGAACAAGAAAGAATATCAAATGTTTTAGATGATTCGTTGAGCGAAATTATCCTTCTTAAACAGCAACTTGAAAACTACAAAAAGCAGAAACAAGGCTTGATGCAAAAACTCCTCACCGGGCAATGGCGAGTGAAATAAAGGAAAAGTCATTATGGAAAATGAAGGCATAATCAGACAAATAAAAAAATACGCGGAAGAGCAAAAGACTTTTCGCGAAGTAATAGATAGTTGGCTCAACATGATTTATGTACCAAATAAAAATACTATTGTTGAATGGATAAAAAAGAGCCGACCAGATTTTCAAGATTGCGACACGGAGATGGAAAATTTAATCCATCGACTGCAAAACATATGCAATTTTTATGACAATATAAAATCTCATGTTTCCCAGATAGGCAATCAATGCGATTGGTCTAAGAGTTATTTGGATTTGCTGTTCCGCACAATAAGATTGTATTCATTATCTCCATTGGTAAGCAATTTTTACGATGTTAATCTTTTTCACAAAGCCTTGAATGTTGAAATATTTCAATATGATTTTGTGAAAATGACCCTTCGTTTAAGGGATGAAAGTCTAAGGTATGAAACCAATAGTTTAGAAAAGGCCTTTGAACATTTGAAAAATTTTGCTCTTTTTAAATCCTTGAAAAATAATGTTGTTATTGTTGGGGCAAATGGCTCGGGAAAAAGTTCTTTTTCTCGAAGAACTCGTGAAATCCTTGGCGGCAATGTTGTTGTTATCGCTTCACAAAAAGTTTTTTCTTTTAAGGCTGTTGAATCATTGTCTTTGGGCAGCAAATATCGTCAAGCGCTTTGGAATTATCAAACACAAGACAAATTATATAAGAACGAAACTCACAATAATCAGATGGGAGAGGATTTAATCACTGTTGTTCATGCGCTTTTTGAAGAAAAAAATGAATTAGCAAATGACTATTATGAAGGCAAAGTAGATTCTCGAAAGGATTCAACTCTCGAAAAGGTAATCAAACTTTGGAATGAAATACTTGTTCATCGTAAATTAGAGGCTATGAAGGGCGATATACGTGTTACGACTTCCGAAGGTTCCAAATATCCTTTCATGTCTCTAAGTGATGGAGAAAAAGCTGTTTTCTATTATATAGCACACATCTTATTGGCTAAAGAAAACAGTTATATCATTGTTGATGAACCTGAAAATCATTTACATTTGGCCTTGGTTGCGAAATTATGGGACGCATTGGAACAAGCAAGACCTGATTGCCAGTTTATTTATCTGACGCATAATCTCGAGTTTGCCGTTTCTCGTAATAATGTTAAAAAAATATGGATGAAAAAATTTATTGCTCCCGATAGATGGGAAATGGAACCGCTTCCAACAAATAAAGATTTGCCTGAAATTTTATATATGGGGCTTCTCGGAAGCCGTAAACCAATTCTCTTTTGTGAAGGAACGAAGGCTAGTTTAGATTATAAACTGTATACAAGGCTTTTCCCGAATTACACAGTAATTCCTGTTGAGGGGCATCTTCAGGTTATAAATTATACAAGAGCGTTCAATAATTCTTATGAAGTACATGGTAATAGGGCTATAGGCATTATTGATGGTGATTTCCATAAGCAAGATCAGAAGAATGCATGGAAAGAAATCTCCATATACTCTTTAGATGTCCAGGAAATTGAAAATGTTCTATGCGATGAAGATGTGCTGAATCGAGCTGTTGAATATTTCCATGCGGATCAAGATGCTCTTGAAAAGGCTAAAGAAAAATTATTTGTAGAGTTGCAAAGGCATATAGATTGCCAATGTGCTGAATACACTGTGCAGATGATAAATAACCGATTCAAAGAAAATATGTTGAAGAATTCTAAAGACTTAGAAATATTAAAGAATAGCGTAAAGAAGTTGGCTGATGAAATGCTTGAAAATGTTGATGTTTTTGTTGATGAAAGAAAAGCCTGTCTGCGAAATATTATAGATGCAAAAGACTTTGCTGAGGGTGTAAAAAGGTTCAATAATAAAGGGTTGTTGGCTATTCTTACAACTGATATTGAAAAAGACTATAGAAATCGTGTGTTTAAAATGTTAGATGAAAATCCTGATTTGTTGGAAATTCTTAGGAGCAAGTATTTTGCAGATGTTCCGCAGACTCTCTAGAATTTAGTGAAAGGAAATCGTTTATGCAACAACAGCCTGATTACAGAGAGATTCCGACTTCGCAGATTCCGGCGATGCGGCTGCTGGCGAATCTTGGTTTCAAGCCGCTTACGCCCGAAGAGGTGATGCTGGAGCGTAAGGGCAAACTTGCCAACGTGTTGCTCGAAGATATTTTGCTTTCGCAGTTGCGTAAGCTGAACTCGTTTACGCACAAGGGTGTCCGTCGCGATTTTAGCGAAGAGAATTTACGCAATGCCATCTTGAAACTCAAGAACATGCAGTACGATGGTTTGGTGCGTACGAATGCAAAAATATATGACCTGCTTACGCTCCCGCAATCCGAAGAAGAATCTGTCGAGGGCGACAAGCGCAGTTACGACATTCGCTATATCGACTGGCAGGAACCGGCGAATAATGTGTTCCATATGGTTGCCGAATTTGATGTGGAATGCTCGAAATCCAATGCCCGTGTTATCCCTGATATCGTGCTGTTTGTGAACGGAATCCCGTTTGCCGTTATCGAGAACAAGTCGCCCGAAGAAGGAATCAAGCAGGGCATTTCTCAGATGATTCGCAACCAGGGCGATGAATATATTCCGGGGTTGTTCGTTTTTTGCCAGACGCTTTTGTCGGTGAGCATGAACGCTGCGACTTATTCCACCGTGGGGACTCCCGAAAAGTTCTGGAACCTTTGGCATGAGCTTGAAATCAAGGATAAGGAAATCGAAGCTGCGATTAACAAAAAGGTCTCTGCTGAAGATGAAGATAGGATTTTCTCGGTGCCGAAACTGGCGCCGTTCCGCAAGGATAATCCGCAGACAAAGCGCGTGGTGACGGAACAAGACAAGCTGATTTATTGCCTGTGCAAGCCGGAACGCTTGCTCGAAATCGCCTATCGCTTTACCCTGTTCGATGAGGGGATAAAGAAGATTGCCCGCTACCAACAGTTCTTTGTAGTCCATTCGGCGTTAAAACGTATTCGGAATATTGATAACGAAAATAAGCGCAAGGGCGGTCTGGTGTGGCATACGCAGGGGTCGGGCAAGTCACTTTCGATGGTGATGCTTGCTCGCGGAATCGTGCTGGATTCGACGTATGACCCCGATTGTAATATCAAGAATCCGCGAGTTGTACTAGTTACCGACCGCAAGGAATTGGATTCGCAAATATGCGATACCTTCAAAAATTGTGGGGCGGAGGTTGTCAAGGCTACATCGGGTGAGAATTTGCTCAACCTTATGGCATCGGACAATTCTGCCGTGATAACGACGGTTATCAACAAGTTCGACAAGGCGCTGAACAAACGCCAGTACGTTGAAAAATCAAATAACATCTTTTTGCTGGTGGACGAAGCGCACCGTACGCAATACAAGAGCTTGCATGCGCGTATGAAACAGATGCTTCCGAATGCCTGCTATATCGGCTTCACGGGCACGCCGCTAATGAAGAAGGAAAAGAACAGTTTCGGCAAGTTCGGCGGGATGCTCAAGCCGAGTTACACTATCCAGCAGGCGAACGAAGATGGTGCCGTGGTGCCTTTGCTTTACGAGGGTCGCCATGCGGAACTCAAGCAAGACAAGGCGGCAATAGACCTTTGGTTCGACCGTTTTACGGCAGGGCTTAATGAAAAGCAAAAGGCCGACCTTAAGAAGAAATATGCCCGTGCCGAAATGCTGAACAAGGCTGAACGCGTGGTTTATATGCGTGCGTTTGATATCAGCGAGCATTTCCGTGCAAACTGGAAAGGGACTCCGTTCAAGGCCCAACTCGTGGCACCAAGCAAGGAAACCGCTCTTTTGTACCATGAATTTTTAGAAGAGATTGGCCATGTGAGTTCCGAAGTCATCATTTCGGGCCCCGATGAGCGCGAAGGCTATTCGGAAGTAGGTGAAGAACCGAGTGACCGCGTGACAAAATTCTGGAAAAAGATGATGGAACGCTACGGCGATGAAGAAGAATACAACAGGTCGATTATTGATAGTTTCAAGGGCTCGGGTAAGCCGGAAATCCTGATTGTCTGTGACAAGTTGCTGACGGGTTTCGATGCCGAGCGCAATACCGTTCTGTATCTATGCCGCACGCTCAAGGAACACACGCTTTTGCAGGCGATTGCCCGCGTGAACCGCTTGTTTGAGGAAAATGGCAAAAAGAAGGATTTCGGCTATATCGTGGACTACGCCAACGTGCGCGACAACCTGGATACGGCCCTTGTGATGTACAAGGCGCTGGAAGGCTTTGACCCCGAGGATTTGGAAGGCTTGCTGACCGATGTGTCGGAACAAGTGGACAAGTTGCCGCAGCTGCGTTCTAATCTGTGGGATGTTTTCAAGGGAGTCAAGAACAAGGCTGACCCCGAACAGATGGAACGCCACTTGGCCGATGAAAAACGCCGTAACGATTTCTACAAGGCACTGCGAGATTTTGGAAAGTGCCTAAGTATCGCAATGTCATCGCAGAAGTTCCTAGAAAAGACCCCAGCCGAAGATATGACGCGGCTCCGCAGGGAATTCAAGATGTTCTCGGACATGCGCATGTCTGTAAAGCACCGCTACGCCGACGATGTGGATTACAGTGAGTATGAACCGAAAATCAAGAAGTTGCTCGATACGCACATCCAGTCGGATAATGTGGTGCAGACTGTAGCACCTGTGAATATCTTGAGTAAAGACTTTAGCTCTGTTCACGACAAGACTGTTGATTACGACACACGCAGCAAAGCATCTAGTGCCGACTCCATTGCGCATTTATTAAAGAAAACCGCAACGGAGAAAATGGAAGAAGATCCCGCCTTCTACGAGAAATTCTCAAAGATGATTCAGGATGTCATCGATAGTTTCCAGGCGGGTAAGATTTCGGAAGATGAGTATTTCTCCAAGGTGAAAGGATTGGAGGAGAATTTCAAGAGTAAGAAACGCGATGACGTTCCGGCAGAAATCAGTGAAAACGAAGATGCCGCCGCGTATTATGGTGTCGCACTGACAGCGTTCTTGTATGGGAACAAGTGCGATACGGCAAAAGCAAAACAGCTTGCCGTAGAA
Source organism: Fibrobacter succinogenes (assembly GCA_902771595.1). Classification (GTDB taxonomy): domain Bacteria; phylum Fibrobacterota; class Fibrobacteria; order Fibrobacterales; family Fibrobacteraceae; genus Fibrobacter; species Fibrobacter succinogenes_C. The sequence continues at coordinate 71,672 of CACXXH010000002.1, forward strand.
ACAGCCTTATTTGTTATTGAAGCGCTGAAAAAACATCACAAGGTGCAATTCTGGAACGATCCGGACGCACGAAACAGAGTGCGAAACGAACTAGATGACCTCCTGTTCGATAATATTCGTGTCCGAGAACGTTTTGACTGGACGAATGCGGACATTGATTCTCTGGAAGAGAAAATTATGAATGTGGCAAGGCGGCGTTCGCATGAATGAGCTGAACGTTGTTAAATATGGAGACCGCGAGATTGTATACGCGGTTGAATTTTGCCATCGCAAGACACTGGAAATCTCTGTAATGCCCGATAGTGCCGTGCAGGTGCGGGCTCCGCAGGGGGCGAAGCTCGAAGCAATCGCGCAGAAGGTGCAGAAAAAGGCTCCGTGGATTGTTGAAAAGCAGGACTGGTTTGCGAAATTTCCTAAAGCGCCTCCTCCAAGGCAATATCTTGGTGGCGAGACACACCTGTATATGGGTCGTCGTTATCGATTGAAAATCGAAAAGGGTGATTGCCGCGAGATAAAGATTGATGGCGGGTTCATTAGAGTAGTTTCTGCGGATGTTCGCCCCGCAACTGTGAAGAAACTTCTTGACGAATGGCTTCGAAATAAAGCGAAAACCCAATTCAAGAAGGTATTCGATGATTGCATTAAGAAATATGCAAAATCGGCTGCCCCACGCCTGCAAATCCGCGACATGAAAACGCGCTGGGGTTCGCTCTCTAAAGGCGGCATATTGACCTTGAACATCAAGCTGATTGCCGCCCCGAAGGAATGTATCGAGTATGTCGTGGTGCATGAACTGTGCCATTTAAAGCATGCAAATCACGATAACGCCTTTTACCGACTGCTGGAAACCCGTATGCCCGACTGGCAGCGCCGTAAATCGAAGCTAGAAAACATGCAGGTGTAGGCTCACATATACCTTTTTTCTATATTTGCGGGCGTTTAAGGCCATGCCTTAAAAACCATTTGACACAAGAAAAGGAACGCTATGCCAGCTTTTGATCCGAATGCGAAAAAGATGCTGATTTCGGGAAACGAGGCCATCTCGCTTTCCATGCGCCACTGCAACGTGCAGTTTGCCGCGGGTTACCCGGGAACCCCCTCTACCGAAATCCTCGAGGACTATTCCGAACTCGGCGGGTATGCCCAGTGGGCCCCGAACGAGAAGGTCGCCGCCGAAGTGGCCCTGGGTGCAGCCTTTGGCCATGCCCGCAGCGTGGTCACCATGAAGATGGTGGGCCTCAACGTGGCAAGCGACGTGCTCTACACCGCGACCTACACGGGCGT
>CACXXH010000003.1 GCA_902771595.1 Fibrobacter succinogenes
GCGGCGGGTACCGGCAATCGGGTGGATCGTGGCAATGCCGTCACGCACGCGCACCAAACTTTCCGGCGATGCTCCGATAAACTGGTGCGTGCCGTAATCGAGGAAGAACATGTACGGAGACGGGTTCACCGTGCGGAGGCGACGGTAAATGTCCAAGGCTTCGATATCGCTTGCAAACTGGATGCGGCGGGAAGGCACTGCCTGCACGATGTTGCCGGCGATGATGTGCTTCTGCAAGGCTTCGACCTTTTCCACGTATTCCTTGCGGGACTGTTCCAGGTCGGTCATCGTGATGCCCTTGCCATACTGCGGTTCGGGAGCGAGGTAGCTGAAGTCCAGGTCGGCGAGGCGGGCCTTGATGTTCTCGATGGCGGCCTTCAGGTCGATCTGATGCTCTTCGTAGCGGGAATGTTGAGCTCGTCTACCTGCGGGGCGAGGCGGATAGTATCGCAACGGGCGCAGAATTCATAACCCAGGTAGCCCACGCCCGAAGAAGGAATCGGAATCTGGTTGGGCGGCACCGTGTTTTCGGCGGAAATCAGCGTGAGGGCGTCGAGAATGTCGCCTTCGCCTTCCTTGAGGAACACGCTTTCCTTGCCGTCGATGACGATGCTAACGTCTTTCTCGTTCTGGCGCAGACGGAATCCTTCGTCCACCATCAAGGTAGAGTAGCGGCTGCGGCCATGGGCGAAGCTTGCCGATTCGAAGATTGCCTTCGCGCCGAGCTTCTTGCCGAGCGAAAACGGGGTGTAACGTTCGCCCGGGAGCGCCACGTAGATGCTATCGGTACGCGGCTCGTAGCCCTGGCTTTCGGTGATGTGTCTGATCTTGTTGGTCATTTTATCCTCTGGTTTAAATCCTTTTCCTATTTTTTTAGTGGACAAAGGCTTTTTCTTCCCGGAGGATTTCATTTTAAGCAAAAAAGGAAGGCCTCCGTGAGTCCGGAAGCCTTTGCTTTAAAATCTTGGGTGATTCGCTACAAATACCGGGCTCTATGTCAGAGTCCGCGCCACCAACGACGGTTGAAAATTGCACTTGTTGCGTTAACCATGCCCAAAAAATATCAATTTCGGGTTTCTCTGGCAAGGGATTCGTCCCCAAAAAAACGAATTTTTTTGAAAAGTGCTTTTTTTACGCGAAAAACGACACCTTTTTACAGGTGTCGCTTGGATGATCTCAATCAAGGAAGGTGTATAAAGTCCTTAATTTGTATGTTAAAAAATAAATAAAAAACCTTCCTGTGGCTGTTACATAATTCTGTTTTTTTTGGTACACATGGGTGAGCGCGGAAGTCGCTTTGTAAAATCCGCATCTTTAAAGGGTTGTCGCTCGCGGTGAAAAAATTGCCGATTTTAACCTAAAAATAGCCTTTTTGAGGAGCTCTGAAGTGTAAAAAATTGTTTTGTAATAAAATTGTAAGCATTTTGCTCTATTCATGGGCCTGCATAAAAAAAGCATATAATTCTATAATTAGGCAACTTTTGAGGTTATATGAAATTAAGCAAGTACCCCAGTGCTATTCCATTCCTTATTTTTGCCTTCTGCAGCATTTTTGTCCAGATGGGACTTTTCGTCCATTTCCAGCGTTGGCTCTCCTTCTCGTTCGAAGGTTCGGCCTTCTGGTGGCGCAGCATGCTGCTCCAGGTCGCCATCTTCTCGCCTGCCATTTTCATGATGCCTGCGGCGAGCTACTTTGCGGGGCGCTTCCACAAGGGCCGCGTGATGGCATGGTCGTCGGTGGGAATGCTTGCTGCCGTTATCGCAATTGTCGTTTGTTATGTGGCGGGTGCCGAATGGGTTGCATACGGCTTGCTGGGACTCTATGGTGTTTTCCTCGCCATTCTCACTCCGGCCAAGCTCGGTATAATGAAGGAGATGGTCGAGCCCGAAGACCTGGTCAAGATTAACGCGTGGTACATGGCGCTTTGCGTTCTCGGTACTGCCGGTGCGGCATTCTTTGCGATGGGGCTTTCGGGTAGGCCCGATTCTCCGGTGAGCATCGATCTTACGCTCTGGATTTACCTCGGGCTTAGCGTGCTTTCGACTCTTGCCGCGTTCTTCATCCGGGTCGGCGCCACGCACGATACTCTGAAGATGCGTTCTTCCAGGCGCAACTTCGCCGCCACGTGGAGGCACCCGATCGTCCGTCTCGCCATTCTCGGGCTTTCGGCAATTTGGGGCGTTACGCAGATTTTCCTTATCCTTATCCAGAACATGGCGGACATGCTCAACACGGCCGTCATTCCGATTTCGATGTTCATTGTCACGGTGGGCTATATCGTGGGTGCTCTGTCTGCAAGCTGGGCCTCCAAGGGCTTTGTCGAAACCGGGTTCATCCCGTTCTCGGCGGCGGCTTCCGCCATCACGATGTTCGCGCTCCCGTTCGTGCACAACGACTGGCTGCAGGCGGTGCTCTACGGCATCATCGGTTTCTGCGCCGGTTCTTCGTTCGTCATTTTGCGTACGGTTATCCAGAACTTCACGCGCCCCGATACCGCGGGCCGCATCCATGCGGTGGCGAATACCATCCAGATGGCGTTCCTCGTGCTCATCATGGGCGGGCAGACTTTGCTGCTCATCTTTACGCCGGTGACGCTCGATTACTGCTTCATGATTCTCGCGGTGATCCTTGCGCTCAGCTTCATCACGAACCTGAGGCACACCCCGATGCCGCTCCTGCGCGCCGCGCTCCGCTTCGCGTTCGCTTTCGTGTTCCGTTACCGCGTGAAGGTCGTGGGCGTGCAGAACATTCCCGAGACTGGCCCGGTTCTTTTGGTGGGTCCGCATTTCAGCTTTATTGACTGGGCCGTGCTCCAGATGTCGTCGCCCAGGCCGCTTCGCATTGCAAGTAACAGGAACACTTTTGCGGACTGGTACCAGCGCTGGTTCTCGCACGGAAAGTTCTTCATCAACATCAATCGCCGCGATCCGGCTCCTGCCATGCAGCGCATTCACGATGCGCTCCTGAGGGGTGAGGCCGTAGTCATCTTCCCCGAAGGCGAAGTTTCCAAGAAGGCGTTCATCTCGGCTTTCTCGCTCGACTATTCGAAGGCGATTGAAGGCACGAACGCTCCGATAGTCCCGTTCTACATCCAGGGCCTGTGGGGCAGCCGTTACAGCCAGGCTTCCGAGTGCGTGAACCGCCCGCAGGTATTCAACCGCGTCATCAGCGTGGGTTACGGGAAAATGCTCCCGGTCGGTACGTCCGAAGAAGTCATCAACAGGGAACTGCACTTCTTGGGCGCGGACATCTGGAATGTCGCGATGGATCAGTCCCAATCGACGATCCCGCTCTGGTTCAAGGCGATGCGCAAGCGCCGCTTCCGCCCGATACTTATCGATCCCGCGGGTAACCACGTGAACGGTTACGGCATGATTCGCCTCTGCCATTATTTCGGGTGCATTATCAGGTCGGAGACCAGGGGTGAAAAGCACGTCGGGTTCATGCTGCCCACGAGCAGGGATGCCGCGCTCGGAATCATCTCGATTCTCGGGACGGGCAAGACGAGCGTGAACCTCAATTATTCCGCTCCCGTCGATACGATTCTCGGGTGCCTCGAGAAGGCGGACGTTGGCGCGGTCGTGACCACGCACGCCTTCTACGACAAGCTCTGCGGCAGGAACGCCGCCTTCGGGCAGATTGCCGAAAAATACCGGATGATTTACCTCGACGAAGAGGAAGCGAAGATTTCTTCGGTGAGCAAGTTCCTTTCGACCGCAATAATCATGGCATGCCCCGGAGCCCTTTTGCGCAGGCTCTGGTTCTCCGCGGCGAAACTTAGCGACGATGCCGTCATCCTTTTCAGTTCGGGTTCCGAAGGTACGCCCAAGGGTGTCGAACTCACGCACAAGAACATCATCTCGAATGCGCAGCAGGGTGACTATGTCATAAAGCTCTGCCGTACGGACGTGATGACGGCGCTGCTCCCGCTGTTCCATTCCTTCGGGTTTACGCTTACCTTCATCTTGCCGCTTTTGGACGGCGTGCCGATGGTGCTCTGCCCCGACCCGACCGATATCAAGACGCTTGCGCGCGTGTGCGCCCAGTACAAGACGACCATCATGATGGGGACTCCCACGTTCCTGCGCGCCATCGCCATCAACCGCTGGGTCCACCCGATGTGTCTCGATTCGCTGCGTTACATTATCGCGGGCGCCGAAAAGCTCCGTCCCGAAATGCGCGAGGCGTTCAAGCTCAAGTTCGGCAAGGACATCTACGAAGGGTACGGCTGTACGGAACTTACCCCGCTTGCCTCCATCAATGCCCCCAATGTGTTGCTCGATGACTTCCTCACCATGGAAAAGTGCAGCGATCCTTCGAGTATCGGCCTGCCTCCTCCCGGCACGGTGGTCGCCATTATCGATCCCGAAACGAACGAGTTCCTGCCGCAGGGTGCCGAAGGCATGCTTGTCGTGACCGGGCCGCAGGTGATGAAGGGTTACCTGAAGGACAAGGAAAAGACGGACAATGTCATCCTCGAAATCGATGGGCGCCGCTGGTACAAGACGGGCGACAAGTGCTCCATCACGAAGGACGGGTTCGTGCAGATTCTCGGGCGCTACAGCCGCTTCGCGAAACTCGGTGGCGAAATGATTTCCCTTACCGCGGTGGAACTCCGCATCGCCGAATCGAAGGTGCTCGACAACCAGGAATTCGCCGTGACCGCTGTTCCCGATTCGTCGAAGGGCGAACGCATCGTGCTTCTGGTTAAGGGCGACCTCGATACCGAGGAAATTTCCCGCAACTTGCGCAAGTCCGGCATTCCGCCCCTTATGCTCCCGGGTTCCGTGTTCTGCGTCGAGAACGTCCCGAAGCTCGGAAGCGGAAAGTGGGACTTCAACGGCATGAAAAAACTTGCCGTCGAACTCGTCGACAGCAAGACTCAAGGTCGTTAGTTTATTATAACCGCAGTTACTTGTGGGAAGCGATTCCCAGCTTGTTCATGCGGTAGTTCATCATGCGGGGCGAAACACCGAGCGTCCTGCCTGCGGCAGATAGGTTCCCGTCGTTCTGCTTGATGGCTTCCGTCAGGATTTCCTTCTCGTAGTTCTGCAACATCACTTCGAGCGGCGCTCCCGTCAACACGATGGAGTTCCCGTTGCCCGAAGTGAGGCTGGTCTGCAGGGAAGGTGGCAGGTTGAAGCTGTGGATGCATTCGTCCTTTGCGGTAAGCACGGCTCGTTCCATGCAGTTCTCGAGTTCGCGGACGTTGCCCGGCCAGTAGTAGCTCATGAGCATGTTGATGGCCGTCGTCGAGAGGCGCGCGATCTTTTTCCCGTACTTGAGATTGAACTTGTCAATAAAGTGTTCCGCCAACAGTATGATGTCGCTCTTGCGCTTGGCGAGGTCGGGCATCACGATGGGGAAGATGTTCAGGCGGTAATAAAGGTCTTCGCGGAACTTGCCTTGCTGCATGAGCTCTTCGAGGTTACGGCTCGTGGCCGCCAAGAAGCGCACGTCGGCATGGATTTCCTCGTTGCTGCCCACGCGGCTGAACGTGCGTTCTTGCAGGAATCGCAACAGCTTCACTTGGGTCTGCATGGTGAGATCGCCGATTTCGTCGAGGAAGAGCGTACCGCCGTTTGCCGCTTCCGCGCGTCCGATACGGCGGACCATCGCTCCGGTGAAGGCTCCCTTCTCGTGTCCGAAAAGTTCGCTTTCCACGAGGTTCTCGGGGAGCGCGGCGCAGTTGAGCGTGATAAACGGCTTGTCTTTTCTCGGCGACAGGTTCACGATGGCGCGGGCGATCATTTCCTTGCCGGTACCGCTTCCGCCGCGTATGAGCACGGTGGCGTCGCTCGGGGCTACCTGATGGAGCTGCTCGTAGACGATTTGCATCTCGCGGCAGTTACCCACGATTTCGCTGGGGTTGTTCGCGAGCATGTCGCGCAGCTTGCGGTTCTCTTCGAGCATGGCTTCGTGCTCGTTGTGCAGCTCGATGCATTCGTTCGCCGCGTCGCCCGTGATGTTCGCGATAATTTCGAGCAGGGCCACGTCGCGGTCCAAATCGGTGGTACCGTCAACCGGCCTGTCGATTGAAAGCGTTCCGATGGTCTTCTCGTCGTGAATCAGCGGGACGCAGATGAACGCCACTTGGGAATCGTAGTTGCGCGAGCCGGTGCGGTTCAAGAATCTGGAATCCTTGCGAAGGTCCGGAATGACGTGGCTGATGCCGCGTTCGGCCACATGGCCCGTGATGCCTTCGCCCATGCGGTAAAAGCCTTTCTGCTTTTCGGATTCGTCAAGTCCGCGAGAGGCCTCGATTTTCAGGGTGTCTCCAAAAAGGAGCGCGAAGGTGCCGCGAAGCATGCCGAGTTCGGTTTCCAGGATGTCGAGGACGTTTTCCAGCAACTTTTCCACGTTGCGTTCGTGGATAATCGCGACGCTAATCTTCTGGATGACCGAAATTTCGGAACCTATGGGAGTTGGCATGGACATAAAATAGCAATTGGGGATGTTAAGTGTGGAATGTGACTGCGTTCATTTCGCACTGTTTAGAGCTTTTCCTTGATGCGCTTGAGCGCTTCCTTGGTGCGTTCGTAGTCGCCGAAGGCGGTCAGGCGGAAGTATCCTTCGCCGCAGGGGCCGAAGCCGCTGCCGGGCGTACCCACGACTTCGCAGGTGGCGAGCAGGCGGTCGAAGAAGTCGAAGGATTTCTCGCCGTCGGGAATTTTCCACCAGATATAGGGCGCGTGTTCACCGCCGAATACCGTGTAGCCCGCCGCGGAGAGTTCTTCGCGGATGACCTTTGCCGTGCGCATGTAACCGGCGATGACTTCCTTGGTCTGCTGCCAGCCTACCGGGGAATAGATGGCCTCGGCGGCGCGCTGGGTCACGTAGCTAACGCCGTTGAATTTGGTGCACTGCCTGCGGTTCCACATGGAGCGGAGCTTGGAAAGTTCGTGCGGGATGACCGTGTAGGCGCAGCGCACGCCGGTGAAACCCGCCGTCTTGCTGAAGCTGCGGAACTCGATGGCGCAGGTGCGCGCACCCGGAATCTCGAAGATGGAGTGCGGGAGCGATTCGTCCTGGATGTAGCAGTTGTAGGCGCCGTCGAACAGGATGATGGCCCCGTTCTCGTTCGCGTAATTCACGAACTTCTGCAGGGTCTCGCGGCTCAGTACCGTACCCGTCGGGTTGTTCGGGCTGCAAAGGTAGATCATCTGCACCGGATTCTTGGGCAGGTCCGGCTGGAAGTTGTTCTCGGCGGTCGAAGCGAGGTAGGTCACCTTAGAAAAATGTCCGTCATTTTGCAACACGCCCGCGCGTCCGGCCATCACGTTCGAGTCCAGATATACCGGGTAAACGGGGTCCGGGATGGCGATTTTTACATTTTCTGTAAAAAGTTCCTGGATGTTGGCCACGTCGCACTTGGATCCGTCGCTCACGAAGATATCGTCCGGGTCCATTTCGATGCCGCGGGAAGTGTATTCGCCGGCTACAATCGCCTCGCGTACGAAGTCGTAGCCCTGTTCGGGGCCGTAACCGCGGAAAGTCCCCTTCACGGCCATCTCGTCGACGGCCTTGTGCATGGCCTTGATGACTTCGGGGATGAGGGGCGTGGTCACGTCGCCGATACCCAGGCGGACGATGTCGGCATTTTCGTGTGTGCCCTGGTATTCCTTAATCTTCTTGGCGATGGTCGAGAAAAGGTAGCTACCGGGAAGGAGGTCGTAGTTGGCGTTGATGTAAGAGTTGTTCATGATTCGATGTGAAGTGTTTGATTTGGGCGGCTATGCCGCGATGTGAGGTGCGAAATGTGGATGGCAAAAATTATTCGTTCCGCATTCCACGTGATTTATAGCTCGATTTCTCCCTGGAAAACTTCCTGTGCAGGGCCGGTCATGAGCACCGGGCCGTCGTTCTCGTGCTTGATGTGGAGCGTCCCGCCGTCCAGGATGATGTCGGCTTCGACGCCCACGCGGCCCGTGCGCTGGGCCGCAACGAGGGTTGCGCAGCTACCGGTTCCGCAGGCCATGGTGACGCCGCAACCCCGTTCCCAAACCCGCATGCGGATTTGGGTGGGCGTCCCTTGACCCGAAGGAAGAACCTGCGCGAATTCGATGTTGCACCTGTCCGGGAACTGCTTGTCGCATTCCAGCACGCGACCCCAGTTTTCCAACTGGATTTTTTCGATGTCGTCCACGAAAATGACCGCGTGCGGATTTCCCATCGAGACGGTCTCCGCGGTGAAGTCGTAGCTGTCGGCGGTGAGTTTGATGGTCCCGAGGAAGTTCCGCGGGTCTCCCATGTCCACGCACACTCGACCGTCGTCCAGGAGGGCTGGCTTCACGAGCCCGCTCTTGGTGTGCAAGTTGAATACCTTGGTGTCGGGCGATTTCGCGAGCCCGCGGCTGCGGATGTATTTCGCCACGCAGCGCGTTGCGTTCCCGCACATGGCGGCTTCGGAGCCGTCGGCGTTGAATATGCGCATCTCGAAGTCGGTGCCGTTGGCTTGCGATTTGGATGCGGGTCCCGTGCCCGAGGCGACTCCGTCCATCACGAGGCAGCCTTCGCTGTCCATCGGGGTCACGATGACCACGCCGTCGGCGCCTATGCCGAAGCGGCGGTCGCAAAGCTTGATAACGCGCTGGGTAAATTCGGTGCCGAAGCCCGCGCCGGCATCCGTCCCGTTATTCAGATTTTGACCCGGTTCCAATAAAATGAAATCGTTGCCGAGTCCGGTCCATTTGGAAAACTTGATAAACATGCCCCTTGTTTGCAAGAAGCGTGCCAATTTTACAGATTTTGTTAAAATCGCTCAAAAACGCCTGTTTTGGGCGGAAAACGAAAATCCTATAAAATGTAATATTTACAGATTATGTAAAAACAGTGATTTTGTTTTACATTTTATGTAAAGTTGTTCTGCCGCGGTTATATACTCGGTTATATAAATATTGCCGCTGTGTCCGAATGCGCTACGGCATGCGGATCGCCGGACCGGAAACGTTTATTCCGCCTTGCTGTCCTTCCATGCGAAGAAGTTCGCGAGCACCGTGCCGCTGATGGAGTGGTAGATGCAACTCAACGCGCAGGGGACCACGCAGAGTGCCGCTTCGGGATGCAGCGCGAGGTTTTCGGGATTGGCGAAGAAGCTTGCCGCGAGCACGGTCGCCATGCCTGCGTTCTGTACGCCCACCTCGATCGCGATGGTGCGTTTCTTTGCGGTGTTGAACTTGAACAGCCTGCCCACGCTGTAGCCCAGCACGTAGCCGAGCGCGTTGTGGCAGAACACGACCGCGAGTACGAGGAAGATGAGGCTGAGCCCGTGCTCGAAGAGTTGCGGACGCACGGTCACCACCACGCCGCCCACGATAAGCATGAGCCCGATGACGCCGACCGCCGGCATGTTGGACTGGATTTCCTTGAATACGGCGCGGTGACCGAGGAATACGTTGAGCAGGAAGCCGATGGTCACCGGGAGGATGGTGACGTAGAGGATGTTGAGGAACATCCCGACGGCGTTAACGTTGATGCTCGTGTCGGCAAGCCACAAAACGAGCAGCGGGGTCATGATGGGCGCAAGCAGCGTGGAGACGGTCGTCATGCCCACGGAGTAGGCCACGTCGCCTTTTGCGAGGAAACTCATGATATTGCTGGAGACGCCGCCCGGGCAGCAGCCCACGAGGACGATGCCCACGGCGAGGTAGGGGTCGAGCCCGAAAACTTTCGTGAGCGTGAAGGCCACCAGCGGCATGATGGTGTACTGCGCGACGGCCCCGAGCAGAATGTCGAGCGGGCGCTTGAACAGGATCTTGAAATCCTGCACGGAGAGCGTGAGCCCCATGCTCAGCATGATGATGCCGAGGATGACCGAGGATACGTTCCCGTGGACCCAGCCGAATGCTACGGGGAGGAAGAATGCGACGATTGCGCTTGCGATGACGAACGGGGAAGCGTAGGATGAGAGAAAGTGGCACACAGCCCGAATGATCTTGGACATGCTTAAAATATAGTGAAAAAAGGATTGTTGAGCTACTTAATGCCTTATTGGGTATAGGCGTATTTTGTCGAGGTCGGGTAAAAACTTCTGCAAGTCGCTAGCGGGGAATGGCTTGCCGTGCGCAGGGTAGATTGTTTTGGGGGCCGCGGCGAGAATCGCTTGCCACGACTGCTTGAATTGCTGCAGGTTCTCTATCCAGATGATGACGCGCTTTTGGCTCGGGAAATTGTTCATGGCGGCGTCACCGCAGAAGAGCTTGTCGCTAATTAATAGCGAGATGTGGTCTGCCGTGTGGCCTGGAGTTTCGAGAACTTTGAAAGGAAGGTTCAAGCTGCGGAATTCTTCGGAATCCGTGGTGATGAGGCGTGGCAGAAATTCATCGCAGATGGCGGGGAACTTGTGTTCGCCTTTGCCGCACAGCGCGAGAATTTTGCAGAACAGGAACGCAAGTCGGCTGGAACATCCGCCTTCAAATGAATTCTGGCCTTTTTTGAGCCGCTCGATGGCTTTGGGGTGCAGGATGACCTTCGCGTCCGTGGCGGCGAGGATCTCGTTCAAGAATCCGGCATGGTCGTCATGCGCATGCGTGAGGAAAACGTAGCGGATGTCTTTTGAATTTATGCGGCGTTGTTTTAGTTTGTTTGAAAAACGCCTGAAGCCGCCTTCGTAACCGGTGTCAATGAGGATGTATCCGACTTCCGTGGAAATCAGGTAGTTGTTGACGACACGGCTTCCGAGGTTGAAAATCTGGGTCATGCTTTTTCGACGCTCTTTGTCATTGGGGGGTGCCTTTTGGTAAAGGTCACTTGTTTTTTTTGCGATTCTTCAAGCACGCCTTTTGCTTTTTACGGGCGTGTTTCTTGAAATCTTTAACCATTTTCCAAAGGACCGTTTTGGGGACTAGAATGGTATATGCTGGTCCGGTACTTAGTTTGTTGGATAACGTTGCGGTGGAATCCATGACTCCGCAATAATCAAAGAGCCAGAATTTGTCGCCGACGTCGTGAGCAGACGTAATGGAAATGGCATCGTCGTAGCAGCAATGCTCGATATTGCCTGCACAAGTGCAGCCGCAAAGGTCTGGTATTTTCGGGATGGTGAATTCACCCTTGCTCCACCGGGCATACAGGGAATCGTCTATCGCCTGGATTTTCTTCTGCAGGGAAGGGTCCGACGATATGTCGCACTTTTGCCCGCCAAAATGCAGTGCCGGCTCGGCATTTATGCAACATGCCAGAAGGAGGATTGTTTTCAGAATCGATTTCATCTCAAGAAGAATTATAGTTTAATTCTGTTGGCGGGAGACATTCTGTTTGAAAAAAGCCTTGATATAGGCTTGTACTTGCTTGACAGATAGCGGGGTATTGCCACTTTCAAAGGTGACGATAAGGTTCTTGCCGAGGATGTAGCCGCTGGCAGCGTAGTGCGAAATTTTCTGAATGGCATTTTCGGTGTAGTCCGGGTCACCCATGAGTCCGAAGTGCTCCCAGATGATTTCTTCGCGTGAGGTCGTGTTGAGGCAGGTGAAATCCGGATAGAGCGTGCCCCAGCCCTTGATGCTGGTGGGGTATTCGTACCGGAAGGGAATGCCTGCGCGATTGAGCGCTTCCGCGATGATGACTTCGGATTTCGAGCGGACGCGTACGCCCGTGCTCGTGAAAAATTCCGGGGCGTTGATTTCGAAAGGCTTGCCGGTGTAGGGAAGGTGCTGCCATGTTGCGATGAATTCTTCGTCGGATTCGCGGATGGGCGTTACAAGGGCGCGGCGGCCGGGGTGTAGCCCCGTGAACGCGGCGTCGATTTCTTCGGGATGGTAATTCTCCGTCAGGTTGTCGAGTGCGGTGATTTTCCTGCCGATGATGCGTGCGACTGCCGCGTTGTAATCGCGTTGCGCGATTGCCGCCGCTTTGCGGATTTCTTTGCGGGGGAGGTATTTTCCCTTCGTGTCCCCGCGCTCCGAGATGATGTAATACTGGAAGGAGTTCTTGTGTGGTTGAGCTCGCAGCAAGCCCTTCGGTGCTTTCTTCAATGATTTTTGGAGATTGTCCAGGCATGTTTGAAGTTCCTGCTTGCGTGTGTCGGCAAGTTCGGTGATGTTGTCTAGCAGTACCTTCGGCTGCTGAGGATTGTTCATTTTTACCTCCGTAAAAAAGAAAGGCTACGCGGAACGGCTTTCCTGCGTAGCAAATCAATAAACGATGTCGACAGCAATATACAAAATTCCGCATTGAGAAATTTTTTGCGTGGGCGCAGATTTCTGCGGGGCAATATTTTGAGGTGAGGATATTCCGCGGTGAATTTAGGGCGTGATAAGGGCGAATATAGGGCGTAATAAGTGCTAATTTGGGGTTGGGGCGTATATATTGCTTGTTTTGTGGCGTTTTATACGCCCCGTTTTCAATTTGCAAACGAAAATGCGGGGAAAAATAGGCCCGAAATCGAGGGTGGGGCGTATAAAGTGGGCTTTTTGCAGAAATTTATACGCCCCGTAAGCGGGGGAGAGTATTACGATTGGGACAAAAGTGAGTTCAGGGGCGTATAAATGAGCTCTTTCTTGTTGTTTTATACGCCCCGGCCACGTTTTTACACCTCAAAAGAGTGTTAGTTTGTGTGTAATATAGCCGCAGGGGCGTATAAAACGGGACGATTTGCCGGATTTATACGCCCCGATGCCCATTTGCTTCGTCTTGCGGGCTTTTTTCCCGCGCTGCGGGCCTTTTTTTACTCGCCGTAACTGTATGGGGCGTGCACGGTGATGACCAGGCTGTCGGTCTTGAACGAGCCCTGGTTCCCGAGACGGAAGGTTGCTTGCCAGATGTTAAAGAATCTTGAGTCTGAGGCGCGGTAGGCCTTGTCGGCTTCGTAGTTGTTCTTGATGCGCGAAGTCGAGAACATGTCGGCGATGGCGACGTCTTGGGGCAGGTCGGTCGCCGTGAAGTGCAGGCAGCCTATATCCTTATGCTCCCATCTTCTGGGGAGGATGTAGAGCGTGTCTCCGTTGCATTTTTCGGGTGATTCGGCCATGTAGAAAGGACAGTCGTTTTTCTTGAGGGCCTCGCGCCGGGTAGAATCGTCCATCCATTCGGGGCATGAGACGCATTTGTAGGTGGTATCGAGATCGTAGTCGTATTCATAGCTTGCGATAGAACATTTTTCGATGGTCTCGAACTCGGTGTCGTCTGGAAGTTGCGACCTGTCGAAGTTCGTGTCGAGCGTGTAGCCCTCTAGCGTGTCAAGCCCCTCGGGGAACGAGAAGTAGGCCGTATCGTGGTCGCCGGCAGAAACCTTATGGTATATCTTTGCGTACAAATTAAGGTCTATGTCAAACTTTTTCTCTTCGCCTTTTATGTCGACGAGGGTGAAACGTAAATGGTTGTCGCCATCGGGGTCGATGCTCATGCCATAATTGTAATGCCTGTTGTAGTAATCAAAAGGCGGCATGTTTCTAATAGAATCGCTGTCACCCACCTTGATTTTCGTGACGCATGCGGGGTGTACCGAATCCGCGCTCTCGTTCTCGAGTAGCTTGCAATCGAGCGTTTCCAGGTGCACGTTTGTGATGGAGTCTGTTGCGGTGAACGAAATCTGGAGTGTCGTTGGACGGTGCAACATTTCGGCTGCGGGGAGGCAAGTATGGTCTTCGCAGTAGTTGTAGACCGGGTCCATTCCCAAAAAGCGGCCTTCGTCGTCTACGAGAATGAGGTTTCCGTTGGCGTCACAGGCCCCGAGAATGATGGCGGCAATTGCGGCCGCTGAAAATATGGCGATTTTCTTGCGCATATCGGAAAATTAACAAAATAGGGGTCATGAAGGCCGTAATTGCGCCAACTACCTGACAAGGCGCAAGAATGCGGGATGGAATGGCCTCAGGACGGGTTCTTTTGTCTAAATCCGGCTGCAGGCCGCAAACCGCAAATGGTTCTTTTGCTATCTTTATGACGAAAAAGGGCGCGGGGAAGTTCCCCGCGTTGCAATTTCGTGTTTAAACAGTAATCGACCCGCGGGCGGCCTGCCAAGGCTGTGCTCCAGGTCACAAAAATGAAGGATATATGGCAAATCGTGTTGTAATCGGCTCCCAGTGGGGCGATGAAGGAAAGGCGAAGGTTGTGGATTTCTTGACGCTCGATGCGGATATCATCGTGCGTTTCCAGGGCGGCGCGAACGCGGGCCACACCGTCGAGGTGGGCGACCAGAAGTTCGTGTTCCACCTGATTCCCTCGGGCATCATGCACCAGGACAAGATTTGCGTCATCGGTAACGGTGTCGTGCTCGACCCCATCCAGACGCTCGCCGAGATTGCCGACCTCCACACGAAGGGAATCAATGTAACGGTGTCGTGCTCGACCCCATCCAGACGCTCGCCGAGATTGCCGACCTCCACACGAAGGGAATCAATCCCGAAGGCCGCCTGTTCATCGCGAACAACGCCCACGTGGTGCTCCCGTACCACTCCACGCTCGACAAGGCGAAGGAAAAGAAGGCGGGCAAGGCCGCTATCGGTACTACGGGCCGCGGTATTGGTCCCTGCTACAGCGACAAGGTGAACCGCATCGGCGTGCGCGTGGGTGACCTCATGGACGAACGCGAACTGCGCCCCCGTGTCGAGGCTATGGCGAAGGTCCACAACGAAGAATTTACCGTCATGTACGACGTTCCGGCGATTGACCCCGAAGTGGTCATCAAGGACTACCTCGAACTCGGCCAGAAGATCAAGCCGTTCGTCACCGACGTGAGCGAGATGCTCTACAAGGCCGTGAAAGCCGGCAAGCGCCTCGTGTTCGAAGGCGCCCAGGGCACCATCCTCGACGTGGACCAGGGTACTTACCCGTTCGTGACCTCCAGCAACACGGTCGCGGGCTACGCGAGCTGCGGCGCGGGCGTCGGACCTACGGCCCTGGACGAAGTCTGGGGCGTGGTGAAGGCTTACACGACCCGCGTGGGCAACGGCCCCTTCCCGACGGAACTTTTGGACGAAACGGGCGACACGCTCCGCAAGATCGGTAACGAATACGGTGCCACCACGGGCCGCAACCGCCGCTGCGGTTGGTTCGACGCTCCGGTTGTCCGCAAGGCAGCCGTGGTGAACGGCCTTACGCACCTCGCCATCACCAAGCTTGACGTGCTCGACACCTTCGACACGGTGAAGATCTGCACGCATTACGAATGCGACGGCGAAAAGCTCGAGTTTATCCCGAACCAGCTGTCGAAGGTTGGCCGCTGCACTCCGGTGTACGAGGAACTCCCCGGCTGGAAGCAGGACACGACCAAGTGCCGCACTTACGACGAGCTCCCGGAGAATGCAAAGAAATATTTGCAGCGCATGGCTGAACTTCTCGACGTAAAAATTGGTATGATTTCTATTGGAGCCAAGCGAGACCAGAGCATCGTCATAGATGAAGGCCTCGCTAAGGGGCTGGGACTTTAAAAAAGGAGGAAGGATATGGTGGACGCCACTATTCTTGGACTGCTGAAAGGAGTCGAGCTCTTCTCGGAACTGACCGAAGAGCAAATTGGGATGCTCGCCGATTTGGTGGTGTCTCAGAACTTCAACCGCGACGAGACTGTCGTGCTCGAGGGTGACGATTCGGTACAGGCCCTGTACCTTATCGCTTCGGGCTCGGTGCAGGTCTACATGACCGGCGTCGACGGCCGCGAGACGATTCTCAGTTTCTTGGAACGTGGCGACTTCTTCGGTGAGATGTCGCTCATCGACGGCGAACCGAGGTCTGCCTCGGTGCGTACCGTGACCGATGCGCAGATGCTCATCATCCACCGCGAGTCCTTCCTCAAGCTCATCCGCCAGTCCCCCGAGATTGCGATGGGTCTCCTGAGCGAACTCAGCAAGCGCCTGCGCAAGGCGAACCGCCAGATCGGGTCCTTGTCCACGATGTCCGTGAGCGGGCGCGTGGCGGGCACACTCCTCAATCTCATGGAAGAACGCGGCGTGCGCATCCATACCGACAACGGCAACATGGTGACGGTCATCCACAACCGCCCGACCCAGCAGCAGCTGGCCGACATGTCGGGTACGACCCGCGAGACCGTGAGCCGCATCTGCTCCTTGCTGGTGAAGACGAACGCGATTGCCATGACCGGCAAGGACATCGTCATCTTCGACGAAGGCGCCCTGCAGGAAAAGGCTACCAAGGGGTAGTTTCCCGACTTTCCGGTAATTATGGACAAAGTAAAATCCTTTCTCAAGAAACTGTTGCACTGGCTTAAGAACTCAGTGATTGTCAAAGCCATTATCGTTTGGGTAATCGGCCTTGTAATTCTTGCAATTGTCGTAGATAAAATCGTGCTGCCTATTTTTGCGGGCTCCTTCACGAGTACGGGCGAAGTCCCGGCGCTTGAAGGCCTCTCGGCTGAAGCGGCGCAGGCAAAACTCGATTCTGCCGGATTCAAGTATGAATGGCTCGAAGAGGGCCGCTACAATTCGCAGGTGCCCGCGGGCATGGTGCTCGTGCAGATGCCGGCCGCCGGTCGCATCGCGAAGCTCGGGCGTACCGTAAAGCTCACGAAGAGCCTCGGTATCCGCGAAGTAGAAATTCCGGACCTGCGCGGCAAGAGCCAGAAGCAGGCCGAAATCTCGCTCACCCGTGCCGGCCTCGTGCAGGGCGAAATCGTGAAGGGCGCTCATGCGAGCATCCCGCGCGGTGTCGTCATCCGTACGGACCCGATGGCGGGCAACAAGGTTCGCCTGGGCGACACGGTCAAGGTCGTGATATCCGCCGGTGCCACGACGGGCAAGGTCATGTTGCCTTCGTTCGAAGGCGAGATGATCGACAACGTCTACCAGAAGCTCGAACAGCTCGGATTCCGCGTCGGCAAGATCAAGCGCGTGAAGGGCGAGAATGGCGAAATGCCGGGTACGGTGCTCGAGACTGCACCGAAGGAAGGTGATTACCTCAAGCCCGATACCAAGATCGACTTCATTGTAGCGGATTGATTTTTATGAGGTTGTTTGCTGCGCTTTGTGCTGCCCTTTGCGCCACGATTGTGGCGTGCAGTTCTGCGCCTGCGAAGAAGAACGTAGACGCTGGTCCGGCCGAAGTTCCGGAACAGGCTGAGAGCGAATACCTGGTCGTGGCCCCGGGCAACCTCGATACGGCGCATGCCGCATTTATACAGGCGCTGGACCTGGAATTGCGAGGCCTCCAGCACGAAGCCGATTCCATGTGGATGCTCGCCTGGCGCTATGACCCGCGCAGCCGTTACCTTTCGTTCAAGGTGGCGCAGAAGATGCTCGCGGTCGGGGCCGATTCCGTCGCGTTCACCATCGCGAAACAGGCGAACAAACTGAAAGGCAAAAAGACCGTCTCGCAGTTCGAGACGATGGCGCACCTCTATTTGAAAGCGGGCGTCGCCGATTCCACACGCAAGTATTTTATGCTCGCCCTGGATTCCTCGAAATACCAGGACATGAAACTCTTGTACGACTACAGCCTGTTTCTCGAGGCCGTGCAGGACAAGAAGGAACTGGTACGCATCTACGACCTGCTGCTCCCGCAGACGAACTTCATCCAGTCGCTGCTTGGCCGCCAGGTGAACCTGCTCGTGGAACTCGGTCGCGATTCCGCTCTGGTCGATTTGTTCGAACGTGCGCACGAGGCGACCGGCCAGAAGGATAAGCTTGCGAGGATGGTGCAGGTGCTGGTAATCCAGAAACGCTATGCCGAAGTGCGCGCGATTGCGGATACCATCACGTCGTCCCTCGACGACGATGCAGTGATTATCGAACTGGCGTTGCTTTCTTATGCGAACTCCCCGAAAGAGGAGACGCTGAAGTTCCTCAAGAAGAAATATTATACCGACGGCGTGCGGGTGCCGGAACTCCAGTACCACCTGGGAATTCTCGAGCACATGGAAGGCGAAGTCGACAGTGCATGGGCGCATCTGGAAGGCGTGCACCTGAAGCTCTCCCGTGACCGCTCTTACGGCGCGCAGGCCTGCAGGAACCTTTCCGCGATGGCGTTCGGCAAGAACAATCCCGAACTTGCGGTGATGTATGCGGAACGCGCGGATTCCCTGCTTTCGGGCGAAGGCAAGGTGTTCCTCGCGATTGCGCTCGGGACCGCGAAAAAATACGAGAAGGCTTATGCGCTTTTAGACTCCATGCTCGAGGTGTGGAGCCGCTGGCGTCCGCTGGAGGCGATTGCGGATTCCGCCCAGATGGCGACCATCAAGGCGCGCGCTGCGGCGAAGTACCACAGTTTCCAGCGTGCATATGCCGATGTGCTCCTGCTCGAGGCGGGCAATATCGAGAAGCATTCCGCGAAGGATACGCTCAAGATGGCGAAGGCCCGCGAGCTGCGCACGAAGGCGGAACTCTTCTGGGAAAGCGTCATCGCCGAGGATTCGCTGAACATTCAGGTGCGTTATGAGATGGCGATGAACTTGGAACGCCTGAACCGCATTGATGAATGTTTCGCGATGTTCGAATATATCGTGAGGTCCCCGCTTTTGGGCGAACTGGATTCCGCTTCGGTTTTCAACTACTACGGTTACACGCTCTTGAACCTGAACCGCAAACCCGGTGACGTGGAGAAGGGAATCGCGCTTGTGGACAGGGCTCTCTCGTCGTTCGCGCCGGGCAAGGCGCCCGATGCCATCAAGGATTCGAAGGCGTGGGGACTTTACAAGCAGGGCAAGTACCCGGAAGCGCTCGATCTCATGATGAAGATTGACGCGAAGATGTTCGACGGCGACAAGGACTACCTCGAGCACCTGGCGGCGATTCACGCCGCGCTCGGAAACAGGACCGAAGCCGTCAAGGCGTACCGGCGGCTCTTGAAGGTGCGTCCGGGTGACCCGGAGGCGCTCAAGTACCTGAAAGGAAAGAAGTAGGCTATGCGCTTGGCTTCGGGGATTCGTGCGTGCATCTTGATGCTGGTGGTCCTGGCGTCGTGCTTTTTTACCGCCTGCGTGGGCACGAAACCAGCGTCTCCCCTTGCCTCCGATGAGCCTCTGGCTGCACCTCTCGATAGCCTCCGCGCGAAGATGTCGCTTACGCTTTTGGACGGGAACGGGAAGAACCGGAACTTGGACGCGGTGCTTTTTTCCGTGCCGGGCAAGCGCTACCGCATGGAAATTACGGGTCCGCTCGGGATAGGGGTCGCCTCGCTCCTGTGGCAGGAGGAAGGCTGGAAGATGACCTTCCCGACGGAAAAACTCTACATGAAGGGTGCGGGTTACATGGTGGGGCTTTTCGGTGAACCCTCCCTCCCGATGGTAAACATCCACCAGGTGGCTGCGCTATTCAAGGGAATCCTTTTGCCCGAGGGCTACGAGACGGTCGAACCGCCTGCGGATTCCACGCGGGTAGAAGGAGCCGTTTATGCCCGCGAGACGACGGGACGCTCGTTCACGTTTGCGAAGGAAGGCGCGCATGTGGCGTGGCTTTCGCGCACGGGCGGCGACGGCAGGTCCGAAACCATCCGTTACTTTGACTACAAAGAATTCGAGGGCGTCGAAATGCCTTCTCGAATCGTGTTCGAGCGCGGCAGCGAGAAGTTCCTCGAAATCCGCGTGAAGAAAGTGAGCCGCAACAAGTCTTTTACCCCCGGCACCTGGCGCCTTACCGTTCCCAGGAGTTACAAGCCCGTCGGGGAGTGATTTTTTAGCTGCTTTTTTTGTAAATTGTAACTATGAAGTTTAATGCGACAATATTTGCATTGTTTTTGTGTGTGCTGGCTTTTGCGCCGAAATCATTCTCTGCCGATACGCTGCAGGTGTTTGCGCTCCGCATCCAGTTTCAGGAAGAAAAGACGGATAACTCGCTCACTACGGGCACGGGTGTTTTCGGTTCCGACAAGAAGGACAAGGATGCCTACAGTCTCGATCCTCCCGATCGTCGCGGTACGGCCTCGTACTGGCTCAAGCATTTTGAATTTGCGAACAATTACTTCAAGGCGGTGAGCGGCGGGAACCTCGTCATTGACGCCCGCATTTTCCCCGATCCCTCGACGGGTTCGTCGGTGTACACGCTCGACAAGCAGATTATCGACTACAACCGTACGAGCAAGAAGAAGGGCGAAAAGACCGCCGAGTACGACGAGGCGCGCAGTCGCGATTACCTGACGTTCATTTACGATGCCATCGCCGAGGCGAGCAAAGATACTTCGGCCCAGTCCCCGTTCCGAATTCCGCTTTCGAAAAACCCGAACGTGAAGCGTGCTTACATGATTATCCATGCGGGCGCGAGCAGGCTCGTGGACGGTGGCAGCATGGGTACGAAGGGTGCCGACACTCCGGGCGACTTCATGGATATATATATAAGCGGTGACGATTGGCAGTACCTGCTGCCCGATTCCGCGAAGGCCAAGACGGCGAAGGCTATAACCGGTTTCAACAGTCTGGGCGATACGGCGACGACGGGTATCTACATCCCGAAGGCCGTGCAGGACACTATCCGTTCGGTGATGGTTTTGAGCGAGACGGCGTCGCAGGACGGCCTCAACTGGGGCGTGAACGGCATTCTCGTGAACCAGCTCGCGCGTGAAATCGGGTTGCCGAACACATATGACGTGGTGAAGGGCATCAGCCGCCTCGGGTACTACGACGTGATGGATTTTGCGGGCTACAATGCGGGTAACGGGTTTATGCCCTCGCTGCCTGCGGCCTGGGAACGCTCCTACATGGGCTGGTCTCAGGTGAAGGAAGTGCGCCCGGTGGCGGGCAAGCCTGTGAAGGTGGATATCGCTGCCGCGGGTACCGGCCTCGGGACCGAAATCGTGAAGGTGCCGCTCAGCGCGAGCGAATACCTGCTGATTGAAAACCGCCAGCGCAGTTGGGACAAGGACGGAAAGGTCAGCGTCATTCTGGGCTCGGCGAGCGAAGATTCCGATACTACCTGGCGCACCGTTACCGTCGACAGCCTGAGCAAGGTTTTCGAGGACAGCACGTGCAACGAAAAGGGCAAGTGCGTGGTGAACAAGATGAAGGCGAAGGGCCTGATTGTCGGGCTGAGCAGCTACGATGCGGGGCTCCCCGCGAGCGGTATCGTGGTGTGGCGCGTGAACGACTGGTACCTGCGCGAAACTTTGCAGTATGGCCTCGCGAACTTGTGGGGCGGCGATACGCTTCGCGACCACCAGTTCGGAGTTGCGATGGTGGAAGCCGACGGAATTCTTTCCATAGGCAAGTCTTTCAAGAACGCTCTTGGCGAAGATACGTACGATTACGGCTCGGGTACCGACCTGCTGCCGCACAAGCGTTTCCCCAACAAGTCTGGAGAAAAGTTTAAGCAGGTCACGGAGATTGGCCCTTCGGGTTATGCGAATACGATGACGACGCAGGGCGGCTATACCGGCATCAAGATTACGGTGGATGTTCCGAAGAAGGCCCGCGAAGAAAAGACTGCGAATGCGTTCCAGGGCGATAGCGTCATCAACTATGCGTCGCTTGTGTTGAGCGTGACCATCAGCGTCGACGACGGGCGCCTTTCTGGCGGCGAGTTCCCGCGCGACGTGGGTCTTGCAAGTGCCGTGCGCGGTGCCGTGTTCGTGAACGACCTCGAGAATGAGGGCGAGAAGATTGTCGTAATCGGTGCGGAAGACGGTACGTTGCAGGCGTTCAGCGCTCTGGGTGATACTTTGTTCCCTGCGGATACGGCGATTGTGCGCAAGTCGCTTACCCGCGACAGTGCCGAGAAGGAAATCCCGCTGTATCGCGTGGGCCCGAATTTTGGCCCGCTGGTGGGTATGGCGAGCGATGGCAAGAGCGTCTTCAGCTTGCATGAGAAAAAGCTCGTGAAGGTGAATTTCTGGGACGGTGTCCCCTCGGTGCAGGAACTGGACGTGAAGTCCGCGACGGCAGGGCCGATGTTCCATGATGGGGATATTCTGTTTGCCGACAAGAACGGCATTACCCGCATGAATGGCGCCAAGTTCGAGATTCCGGAGTCGGGCCCCGTGAACGGTAAACTGAAAAATGTTACCGATATGGCTTATTGTGGCAAAGATGCCCACAGTGGTGAAGCGATTTTTGCTTACGTGACTGCGGACGGCTACCTCCATGTCCAGGAACTGAACAGGCAGTTGAATGGTGTTTCTGGTGAAAAGTGGCGCCTCGCCTGTACCGACCTCGACCGCGATGAAATGCCCGAGGTCATTGCCGTGGGAAGTCGCGGGACGGTGACCGCGGTGACTGTTCGCGATATTCACAAGACGTATTCCACGGATGTGACGAAGTGGACCAAGAATTACAAGCGCGGCAATGTGTTTGTCGATTCCTCCCGCATTCGGGAAGAAACTTCCGGCATTGCGATTGGCGATATCAACGGCGACAAGTATCCCGAAGTCGTGTTCCTGGGCGACAACCTGGTGTATGCGATTGACCATTCGGGACTCCCGATTGCCGGCTTCCCGGTGAAGATTTCCCGCGGTACGCCTGTTACGGGATTTATGAGCGACCCGATCCTTGTTGACGTGACGGGCGACGATACTCCCGAAATTCTCGTGCCGAGCAGTGACGGTCTCGTGTATGCGTTTACGGGCAAGGGCCAGCAGGTGGCAGACCAGTTCCCGCTTGCTGCCGGCAGCTTCGAATATCAGGATTCCCTCGGAACGGTATTCCCGATGAGCATCTTCGTCGCGAACGTGGTGCCCGACAAGAAGTCTGCGGGTCCCGAACTCTATACCCTGCACCGCAACAGCCTCTCTGCATTCCGCCTGCGCAGGGCTTCCGTAAATGCGGCCAAGTCTCCGGCGGCATGGACGCTCCCCGCGGGTGGCGACGCCCGTACCGGCTTCTTTGATGCCTCCAAGCTCGGCGGCGTGGAAAAGGCAACCGAGAAGGATGAAATTGGCGAGTTCTTCGTGTTCCCGAACCCGGTACGCGGTGGAAATGCGAAGGCCCGATTCGAGATTGGCGCAAAGGCGAAGAATGCCACCCTCGAGTTCTACGACATTACGGGGCTTTGCGTGTTCAAGGTCAGGATGGATGAACCTGTGCAGGGCCGCAACCAGTTTGAAAATCTCGACCTGAAGCACCTCGGGTCCGCCGTATATACGGCGAAACTCCAGGTCAAGTTCGAGAGCGGAAAGACAAAGAAGAAACTCTATCGCGTCGGCGTGATTAAGTGACGCTAGAATGAATATGAATAGGATTGCGTACAAATTAACCATTTCGGGCGCCTTGTCTGCACTCCTGTTTTTCCTCGCTGCTTGTTCGACAGGCGGGGAACCTGTTGAACTCGATACGAATGTCGAATTCGGGCATCGCAGCTCTGGCGGCGATGTCGTAAAATCCTCCTCTTCGCAGGGAAATTCTGGCGGGGATTCCTTGGATTCGCTTGTGGAATGGAGCGCGGTCCCCTCGATGGTATTTGCCAGGAGTGGTGTTTCCTTTTCCGTAAATGCCTTCGGGATTTCGGCGACCGAGGTGACGCAGGGCCTGTACGTAAAGATGATGGGTGATATGCCGAGCCAGAATTATGCGCGCGATGATTATCCAATCGAGAACGTGAACTGGTATCAGGCGGTACTCTTCTGCAACGAATATTCCAAGTACCTGGGGCTCGATACCGCCTATGTTTATACGTCTGTAGGCGAAAAAAGCTTCCTTGCGGACTTGTCCATTGACTACGGCGCAGAAAGTATCAGGCTCCCGACCGAGATGGAATGGGAAGTCGCGGCGCGCGGCGGAACGACATCGACGTATTACTGGGGAAACGATGTCGCATCCAAATATGCTTATTACGGACAAAATAAAGGCCCCGCAGAAGTGGCCGATCGAATCGATAACGCCTATTCGCTATACGATATGGCGGGCAACGTCGCCGAATGGGTAAATGACTGGTATGGCGCGTTCCCGACAAAGGAATCGAAAAATTATACGGGCGTGTCGCAGGGCTCGTCTCGCGTGGTGCGTGGTGGTGGTTGGAACGATCCCATCAAGGATTGCGCTCCCGATGTACGCGAAAAGAAGGATCCTCTCTACGCATCGCACGCTCTCGGGTTCCGCGTCGTTTACTCTAAGGGCTTCTAGACGCTTTGTAGCGTGTGCTTTGTAGCGAAGTGTCGTTGCCTTCGCACAAATTTTTTTAGATTATTCTTTATATGAGGAATTTGTTTTATACAGGTCTTTTCGCAGGCCTATTCTCGTGTGCGATGTTCAGTGCATGCTCGCAAGAAGAAAAAAACGCGCCGCTTCCGGATTTGCCGAAGGTCGAGCTCCCCAAGGGACTTGCCGGCCTCTATGTCGGGCGACTGCCGTGCGATAATTGCAAGGCGCGTATGGTGCGCATGGAAATAGCCGAAGACAGTTCCGTTTCTGTTGTGGAAACCGTGATTGTAGATACGGCGAAAGCCGATTCGCTGAAGGGCAGGTTTTCGCAGGTTGAAGGCAAGGTCGTAGTTGCGCTGGACAATGGCGCAAAGTGGAATTTCCAGGTGGGTAATTCCGGTGCGCTTTCCCTTTTGACCGGAACGGGCGAGGTTTACCGCGACGAGAACGGCATGCCGGCGGACCTGATAAGGATTATCAACAAACCGAAAGTTGAAGGAGAAAAACCCTAATGCAGGCAAGAACTCTAATTATCGATGACGAACCGCTTGCGCGCATGCGCATTCGCTCGCTTCTCGAAAAGTTTTCGGAAGATCTCGAAATTATCGACGAGGCGTCTTCGGGTAGCCAAGCTATCTCCAAGATAAACGAACTTGCCCCCGATGTTGTGTTCCTGGACATCCAGATGCCCGACATGGACGCCTTCGAGGTCCTGAAGAACGTGGACGAAGACATTATGCCGCTCATCGTGTTCACGACGGCTTACGAGAATTTTGCGCTCCGCGCCTATGAGGAAAATACGGTGGATTACCTGCTGAAGCCGGTGGACCCCGAGCGCCTCGAGAGCACGATGGAAAAACTGCGCAAGCGCTTGCCCGATATCGAGGCGACGAACCAGATGCCTGCGGATTTCTCGTGGGAAAAGTTCCGTTCCCTCATGGCGATGGGCGACCAGTACCTGCAGCGCGTCCAGGTCAAGATTGGCGACCGCATCTTGCTCGTGAGCGTGGACGAAATTATCCGCTTCCACAGCGAGGAAAAGTACACCACCATCTATACGCCCACGAACCAATACGTCATCGACACGCCGCTCGTGGATCTCGAGAAGAAACTCGACCCGCGCCAGTTCGTGCGTGTGCACCGCGCTCATCTTGTAGCCATCGACTACATCGCCGAAATCCGCAAGACGGACTCGAGCAGGCTGAATGTCATTTTGCGCGACAAGGACCATACGCAGATTCTTGTGAGCCGCAACTTCGTGAAGACCGTTCGCAATCTATAATTCTGGAATCATATGGATCAGACACCGAAAAAGTTTTCGATTGTAAAATTTCTCAAGGCGCTTTCGCGGGAAATCATCGTTCCCATTATACTTGCACTTGTCGTCATACAGTATGTGATACAGGCCTTCCAGATCCCGAGCGGATCCATGGAAGACTCGCTCCATACCGGCGACTTTCTGCTGGGGCTCAAGTTTACCTACGGCTCCCCGATTCCGTTTTCGAACCAACATTTCCCCGGCTATACTAAACCCAAGCCCGGCGACGTGGTGATATTCCGTTACCCGGGGGAGCCTGAGTATCCCGACAACAATCCCGCGCGTTACACGCACTTGTTCAATGCGCTGATGTTCGGGAACTATTACTGGGACCACGAACCCGAAGAAGGCCAACCGCACCTGGTTCACTATGCGGACGGCCCGAAGGACTACATCAAGCGCTGCGTCGGCGTGAGCGGCGATACGCTTGCGGTCCACAAGGGCAAACTCTTTATCAATGGCGTGCGCCAGGATTCGCTTCCCGGGCGCGGCAAGTGGACGGCGTCGTTCCGTACGAAGTCTTCTCCGAGGGATGAGCGCGAAGAGTTCGTGATACCGAGCGTGGGTGACACGCTTGACATTGCATCGCAGTCGCTCGAACGCCTTTGGTGGGTGCGCTCCATCATCCAGCAGGAAAATCCGGACAGCCGCGTGGAACTGGATATCACCCTCCTGAAGGATGGTGTCGAGGACAACAACTACGAGTTTGAAAACTTCAGGGTCCCCGTGGAAAGCGAGCGCGGCATGCTGCTGAACGCCATGTTCACGAGGAACCGTATCGTGCTGCAGCAGAGGCTCACGCAGGGCGATACCGTGGGCGCCCCGATGAACTTCTCCTATTTCCGCGAACTTTCGAGAATCGGGTTCCTGCCGCTTATCGACCCGCACATGAAGGGCGGGTTCTCGCGCCAGGTGAGCTACGTGAGCTTCGAAGGCTCCGTGCTGGGCGACCTCGAAGGAAACGTCGCTATGCTCAATGCGCCTGCCGCTCCCGCCGATTCTGCGGTTGCCGACAGTTCCGCCGATTCCCTCGCTGTGGCCTCGGTTGAGTCCGCTCCGGATAGCGCTGCGCCGGCCGGTCACCATTTCGAAATTCGCCGTCGCTTGCTCGTGGACGGCAAGCCGATTGAAAGCTACGTCGTGAAGACTCCGCTGTTCTTCATGATGGGCGACAACCGCGACAATTCTGCGGACAGCCGCTACTGGGGTTTCGTGAACTTGAGGAACATCCGCGCGAAGGCGTTCGTGATTTACTTCTCCTTCGAAAACGACGACCAGGCCTTCAGCTTGGGCAATCCCTTTACCTGGTGGCGCATCCCCTTCAGGATCCGCTGGTCCCGCATAGGCAAGATTATTCCGCTGATTGACTGATGAAGTTCCGCCGCTCTACACTCGCATGTGCCATTTGCCCGCTGCTTGCCAGCATCGGGTTTATCGCCTGCGCGACGCAGGTGGCTCCGAGCGGTGGGCCCGAAGACAAGCTCCCGCCGCGCATTGCGGCTGTCTATCCGGCCCCGAAGACGATGAACCATCCCGAAGAACTTTATGTGAAGCTGGAATTCGACGAGTGGATTAACGGCTCTGTCCCGCGCGGCGCGGTTTCCATTTCGCCCCCGATCGACGGGAAGATGAAGTTCAAGGTGAGCGGCCATACGCTGGAACTTTACTCGAGGGCGCTCCTGGATACGGGAACGACCTATACGGTGACTTTTGCTGGCGGCATCAAGGACCTGCACGGCAACGCTCTTGCCAAGCCGTTCCACGTGGTGTTCTCGACGGGCGACCACATCGATTCCCTTTCAGTCACGGGCCGCGTGCTGGTGAACGATTCCATGGCCCGCAAGAAGACGTTCCCGAGCATCGGGTTGTTCTTGATGGGCGCCGACCGCGAAGGCCGCAGGTACTTGGAAAAGTACCGCGATACGGTCTCCAAGCAGCTTGATTCCATCCCGATGCTCACGAAGGAGCCTCCGCTGTTCGTGACGCGCGCCGACAGCGCGGGCAATTTCACGCTGACCGGCCTCAAGCCCGGGCGCTACCGTGTTGTCGCTTTTGCCGACGAGAACGGCAACCAGAAAATTGAGCCCGCATCTGAACTGGCGGGTGTATGGACGAGCGACCTCGTGCTTACCGAGGAGAGCTCGGATACCCTCTGGGTGCCCCTGACGGACCACGATACTTCGGCCCTGGAACTGGAATCGGTTACGCAGCCCTATGCCCACGTGCTCGAGGCGAATTTCTCGCGTCCGGTGTTCTTCGATTCCGCGTTCGCCGATACGCTCAACTGCTCGCTCACTTATCCCGACGGGAAGGTGGTGCACCCGCATTACGTGTACATGGGCGCTTCCGGCAAAAATTCACAGTTCTACTTTGATTCCATCCCCAAGCCGGATGTTACGTACAAGTTTGCATGTAAAACGGCGAAGGATTCCCTGTTCAGGGAACTTGACCCGAAGCATGCCGAAGTGGAGTGGAGCTGGGTGGAAAAGGCGGCCGATACGCTCGCGCCTTCAATTTCGAATACGAAACTCTTGTCGATGGCGAAGTCCGTTTTCCCGGGCGATACGCTGGTCATCGCCTTCAACAAGCCCGTGGATTCGCTCGAGAACAGCTTCCATATCGTGCTGAACAAGGATACGACCGAAATTGCGATGAAACGCCTCGACCCGATACGCTTCATGGCGGTGCCTGCGTCCCCCTGGCCTACGGATGCTGCTATAGACTTCTTGCGCGGCTATAAGGATACGACGCTCGCCAAAGCCGACAGCAACGGTGTACGCGACACTGTTATACAATTGAAATACAACAAGTTGCTGCGTTTCGAGACGGTGCCGAAAATAAAGTTTGCTTCGCTGAAGGGAACTCTGAAGCGCGCGAATCCGGGCGTCACCGTGCGCCTGCTCTCGCTCGATACCAAGCGCTACTATTTTACGAAGTGCGATATCAACGGAAAGTTCGCGTTTGACAACCTGATGGAAGGCAAGTACTTCATCGATTATTACTATGCGGAAAACGGCAGGAATACGCCCGACGGCGGCTCCCTTTCTCCGTTCCGCTTCGGAAAGCCCTGGCGCGCCCCGGGCGATACGGTTCGAGTTTCTAACGGTGAAAACGATATAGAAAAGCTGCTGCCGGATATGCCGGCGCTGCCATGATTTTGTTGAGGATGTCATTATGGAAAAGATACCTGCATTTGTTGCGATTGATCTGGAAACTACCGGTCTTGAATTTGACAAGGACGAAATTATAGAGGTCGCCCTTGTCCGTTTCGAGAACGGCGTTCCGGCTGAAAGTGTTGATTACCTTGTCAAGCCTTCGGAAGCGGTTTTGCGGCCGTTTATCGAGAGCCTTACGGGCATAACCAATGCGGATATCGCCGATGCGCCGGACTTTGCGAGCATTGCCGGCAAGATCTGTTCCTTTGTGGGCGACCTCCCGCTCGTTGCGCATAACGCTATTTTCGATTCCAGGTTCCTGAAGCAGACTATGGAAAAGGTGGGAATCCCCTTCGGCAGTCATCCGGTATGGGATTCGCTTACTTTGTCCAGGATTGCCTACCAGGATGTTCCCAACCATCGCCTTGACACGCTGGTGCAGGCGCTGGGCATCGAACGGAGCCGGGCCCACCGCGCCCTCCCGGATGCGGAAGCCTGCGGAAAGTTGTTCGTAATGGCCTACACCAAGATTCACGAAATGGACCCGTGGCTCCTGAGCGCGCTTACGCGCGTCGCCGAAAAATCCGACTGGGAACCCCTGTTCGGCGAGTCTTCCGGCGCCCCGATGCCCGAACCGCATTTCGCCCTGGCCGAGGGCAACAAGCCCGCCGAGGCGCTCCCGCACAAGAGGGTGCCCCGCGTCGACGAGTTCTTCAAGGCGGATGGACTCCTTTCTAAGGTCGTCGAAAACTATGCCCCCCGCAGGAGCCAGCAGGAATTCGCGTCGTGCGTGGAACGCAATATCCACAAGGGCGGCCTTTGCGTGCTCGAGGCCCCGACGGGTTCGGGCAAGTCGCTTGCCTACCTGGTGGCGGCCGCGAACAAGGCCGTGAACGGGGAACGCGTCGTCATCAGCACGGCGACCCACGCGCTGCAGGACCAGCTCTGGAATCACGACATCCCGCAGATCATGCCGCTTTACGATGGCGCCCTCAAGCCCGCCCTCTTGAAGGGCCGCGACAACTACCTGTGCATCCGCAAGCTGGTCGAAATTCTTGACGCGCCGCAGTCGCTTCTCGCTCCCGAGGAACGCGACTCCTTCATGGCGCTCCTGCCCTGGGCCGTCTCAACCACGAAGGGCGATATCGGGGAATGCTCCTCGTTCAGCAGCGCCCGCAATCGCGTGCTCTGGTCCAAACTTTCGAGCAGCGCGTCTTCTTGCCAGGGCGAGAAGTGCAAGTTCTATTCGATTTGCCCCGCACTTGCCTCCAAGCGTGCCGCCATGGAATCGAACCTGCTCCTCGTGAACCATGCGCTGTTCCTCGCGGACCTTTCTCTTGATTTCGCGCTCCTCCCGACGTACGAGCATGTCGTATTCGATGAAGCCCACAGGCTCCCTGCGACAAGCAACCGCGGGTTCGGCCGCACCATTTCTTTCTTCGGGTTCCGCAACGTGGCGAAAACCCTTCAGCCCTCGAAGGAAGGGGAAGGCGGACTCATCGCCGAACTTTCCGGCCGGATTCCTGTCGAAAACGAGGCCGCCAGGAACGAGGCGTCCCAGCTCTCCATGGATATCGCCGAGACCGAGAAGGCCTTGCACCGCTTCTTCATGAAGATAGGCAAGAAGCTTTCGAAGCAGAAGATCGGCAAGGATGGCTTCATGTACGAGAAGGGTATCATGGCGCAGTACGATGCCGACCCGAAGCCGGTCCTCGATCAGTTCGAAATTGCCAAGAGCCGTGCCGCCTCCCTCGTGGGAATGCTTTCGGGCTCTGCGGGCCTGGACGGCATCCTGAAGGATGTCGAAGGCCGCATGGAGGAACTGAACCGCTTTATCGCTGATTTCGATTTCCTCGTGAAGGCGGGCCGCCCGGGCTGGGTCTTCTATCTCGAGGAACCTTTCAACCCGCATACGCTCAAGATGCATGCCTACCCGCTGCGCTCGGGCGACATATGGCAGGCGAAATTCTACCCGTGGGTAAAGTCCGCTACGTTCACATCGGCGACGCTCGCCGTGCAGGGCGACCTCACGTACTACGTGGAACGCATGGGCATGGCCGGCAACGAGGGCAAGCGTCCTTTCCTCAAGGTGTTCAACGAATCTTCCAGCAGCGATTCCCGCCGCTCGGTCGCCATTACGCGCTACCTGCCGAAGCCTTCGACTCCCGAATTCGGCGATGCGATGATCGATACGCTCGTGCAGGTGCTTCCCGATGTCGAGGAGAATACGATGGTACTCTTCACGAGCATCTCGACGATGGTGAAGGCGCAGGCGGCGCTCGCTCCCGCGTTTGCCGCGAAGGGAAAACTCCTGCTGTGCCAGCACGTGGATGGTGCGCTCGACGGGCTCGTCGCGATGTTCCGCAAGTCCCGCGGCACGTGCCTTCTCGGGTGCCAGAGCCTGTGGGAAGGTGTCGACTTCCCGGGCGATGCGCTCAAGCTGCTCGTGGTGACCAAGCTTCCGTTCCCGAATCCTTCCGACCCGCTGGTGGCCGGGATTTCCAACGACATGAAGTCGCGTGCGGAGAACGTGTTCAAGAACTACTACATTCCCGAGGCATATATGGAAATGCGCCAGGGACTCGGTAGGCTTCTGCGTTCCGAGACGGATAGCGGCAAGGTGCTCATCCTCGACAACCGCGTCGTGAACGAGGCCTACGGCAAGAGCTTTGCCCGTATCTGGAACATGAAGCACATCATCGCCAATTCCGTCGATGACGTGAAAAAGTTCGTCGTGTAGCATCGACTTTCGCAGTAGTGTGCAAACGTGTATCGCATCGGCAGGTTTACCTGCCGATATGACCATGTGCAGCCTCTGATACCGGTGTGCAATAGAAAAATTTTTTCTATATTTGCCCATCCTATTGTAGGTGGATGATGTTAGATTTGTACAGTTTTTTTGACGGCATGTCGAAGCCCTTGCTTCGTGATGTCCATGCGAAGGCCTATGGCAAGAAGGGCCTGCTCAATAACGCTCTAATTCAGTCCGAAGTGATGTCCTTTTTTTCGGACAAGGCCCGCGCTGTATCCCTTTTTGAAAAGATGGAACCGTGGCAGCGCCGCTGCATGAACCTCGTGTACCATAGCGGTTCGCGCGGTCTCACGTACAACGAATTGCGCCTTACCGTACCCGTAAGCAAGAACAAGGAACTCCGCACGTTCTTGCTCGATATGTGCCGCGAATACCTGCTGTGGCGTTCGCAGGTGTCGGGGACTTCGGTCTACCGCGGTTTTGCGGATTTCGCCCGCTGTTTCGAAATCGAACCGCAGGAATCCGTGGATGCGTCCAAGTCGTTCGTGGAATACGGTTGCCTTCTGGACTGGCACGTGTGTCTCGTGCTTTCGCTTGCCAAGCGCGGCGAAATGCGCATCAACACGAACGGAACGCTGCACCGCCGCAGCTACCAGATTTGCACTTCGGCCTTCGTGACGGCGTCGAAGATTTCCGCCAAGGCCGCCGAGAACGAACTCTCGCTGATTTTCAACTTCCTCACGCAGAAGGGCTGGCTCGAACAGGAAAACTCGCTCCTCTACCCGTCGGAAAAGGCCTACGAGTTCCTGAAGACTAGCGCTTTCCGCCTGCATCAGTACATTCTGACATGGTGGATCGAGGAACGCTTCCGCAACGACAGCGCGCACTGCAGGCAGATGCTCAAGTGCATCTCCGATGCCCGCGGCGTGTCCGATGCGGCCTTCATGTTCTGGGTGATGGATCCGTCGTACCGCGTCCTGGAATCGAACAGGCATCTCGCGTGGGAATACCTCCCGCGTCCGCTCCGCGAACTCTGGCTCCTGGGTCTCGTGAAGTTCCAGTTCCAGGCGGGCAAGGTTTCTGCCGTGGTGCTGAGCGACGCCGGCCGCGAATGGACGTCGACCTCCGTGTTCCCGCAGTACGAGGGCCAGGTGTCGATGCTGCCGAACTTCGACCTCGTGATATCGGCCACCACCTCCCCGCAGTTGCTGTTCACCGTCGCGTGCCTCGCGCGCGTCAAGAACGATGAGACCTTCCTCTGCTTCACCTTCGAGAAGGAATCGTACCTCGCGGGCCTCAAGAGCGGCATCCCCGAATCCGAGATGGAGCAGGTCTTCAACTGGATCAAGCCTCCCGAGAACGTGCTCTCGACCTTCCGTGAATGGAACTCCTCGTTCTACGGCGCGAAGGTGCGTACCGTTCGTTTGTTGAAAATCGACGATTTGAAGATCCTTACCGAACTTTCCCGCTTTGCGCAGTTTACGGACTGCACCGAGGAATACATCCCCGGCTACGGCTTTGTTCTCGTGCCCGAGAAGGAACATACGGCCTTCGAGATTCTCGAAAGCTTCGGTTACAGCCCGTTTGTGGACCGCTCCGCGAAGATTCGCGACAAGGCCCCGACTGAGGAATGGCGCAAGGATTTCTGCATTGCCTGGCCCGAAAGCGGTTCGCCGGATTACGAGCTCAAAAACGAGGTGGACGAGGCTACGCTCCAGTCGGCGCTCAAGTCCACGAAGTACAGCGATGTCTACCAGAAGCTGGATACTTCCGACCTCGTGTACGTGCTGCGTTACGCGAAGACTACGGGCGTATACCTCGCTGCGAAGGTCAAGGACCCGGCGAAGCGCACCGAAAAGGAACGCGAAATCGTGTTCTCCGTGCACGCTCTGCACCTTGCGAGGGCTCCGCTCAATGTCGACGTGCAGGAACGCGGCTTCGAGGGCGTTTCGCCTTTGCAACTTTCGTTTATCCAGGAAATCAAGGTGCTTCGAAAAGAAGCGTAAGCGACCGCTCGCGCTTTGTTTGAGTATTAAATTACTCTGGTATGCGCTCGCTCTCGCGACCACGACTCGTTAATACGAGTCGCTTGTCGCTCACGAGGCGACCGCTCGCGCCTTATTACTTCGGCGGGCACCTGTTTGAAGTATAATTTATACGAGATGCGCCTTTCGGGGCGCATTTTTTTATTAAGGAAGCGTCTGCGCGTAGCCCGCGATGTCCTTCATCTCGTCGAGCGAAATTTCGTCGTAGTAGGATTCCATCCGGCGGTCTTCGTCACCGAAGTTCATCTGGTACCAGAACGTGGGCATGTCATCGCGCGCCCGCTGCCCGATAAAGGCGGGGTCGCCCATCGGGTTGAAGTTTATGCGGTGGCCGTCTTCGCCGTGGCACGGTCTGCAGTTCTGGTAAAAGAGTTTTGCGCCCCGCTTGAGGTTAGCGCCCTTGATTTTGCCCTTCTTGTCGAGCAGTTTGTACACGAGGTAGGCCATGCGGGCGTCTTCGCGCGTGAGGGTATCCCCCGGCGAGCCCGGCTCCGGCGCATCTTTAGAAGGCGCATCTTTAGCAGCATCTTTAACTTGCGCGGGATTCGCATTCCCCGCGGCATCTTTAGCTGCGTCTATAGTAGCGTTTTTAGAGAGGTTTTCCTTCACTTGCGCGTTGGCGACCTTGCCTGCGGGCGGGGAATCTGCGGCAATCCCTATGGCCGCCCCGTAGAGGGCGCCTGCTATGGCTATGGCGAGGGTGCTTTTCCGCATTTGCATGCCGAGAATATAAAAAAGTGTTGGTCTCCTCGGGCATAACTTTCTACTTTGTCCTCGTATGAACCCGAAACAATTCCTGACAGCGGCATTCGTGCTTGCCGCATGTGTGTATGGAGGTGCCGCGATGCCCGATTCCTTCGAAGATTCCCTGCTTCTCAACGGCCGCTGGGCCAAGGCGGATTCTTGCTTGTGTGCAAGCGCCCCCGCGGTTTCCGTGAGCTTCCGGGCGAACGCGAAGGAAGTCTCGTTCGATATCGAGGGCGAGGCTCGCTTCAGGCTCGATACCGACGGCAAGCCGGGGGAATATTTCACCATCTTGGGCCGTACGGTGCAGAAGGTCGCCCTCGCGAAGGACGGCCGGGAGCATCTCTACCGTCTGGTCAAGGTCAGCGAGTCGAATCCGGGCAAAATATGCCTCCACGGGATTGCGCTCGGGAAGGGCGGTTCTTTTGGCAAGCGTCCGGAACCTTCCAGGCGCCGCATCGAGTTTATCGGCGATTCCTTCACCGTCGGGTACGGAGTCGAGGCGAATGGCCCCGAAGACGGCACTCCGTTCGAGAAGACGAATACGGCGAAGGCCTACTCCTTCTTGCTGGCCGACGGTTTCAAGGCCGACTACCAGATCAATGCCGTGAGCGGCCGCGGGCTCGTGCGCAATTACGCGAACATCGTTCCGGAATGGACGCTTGCTAGTTTGTACGAATATACGGTGCCGGGGAGCATCGAACAGGAAGCGGGCGGTGCCGATCAGGGGCCGAAGACGGCGGGCATCCGCTGGGATTTCGAGCAGTTCCACCCCCAGGTGGTGGTCGTTTTCGTGGGGATAAACGACTTCCAGGGGGAACCCCCGTATGCGGATGCGGTCCAGTTCAAGCGCGCCTATGCCGCTCTCCTGGACAAGCTGCGCTCGCTCCATCCCGGGGTCAAGTTCCTGCTCGTGTCCACCAAGACGTGGCCGAACGACGCCCTTACCCCCGTGGTCGAGGAAATTTACAAGGATCAGGTGGCTGCCGGCCATGCGGACCTCTTGTATAGGCTTGTTTACACGGAGAACACCGCGCTGCACGGACACCCGAGCGAAATGTCCCAAAAGATGCTTGCGAACGATTTGAGGCCCCTTGTAGCCCGTCTTGGCGGGTGGCTCTCTCGCTAAAAGCGCCATAAAAAGTTATTTTTTATTCGGGTGCTTAGGAAGGAAAAGATTTTTATGTCGAGGATTATGGAAAAAATATACGCTCTCTTCAGGATGAATATCCTGATTTTCGTGCTATTGGCTGCTACGGTCATAGCCCTTTTCGCGTACCAGAATGGGCTTGATGAAATTGTCTTCCTGAACCTCTCCGACTACCCCTATGTCATTGCCGAAACGGACAGCGCTGATGGCGGCTCCTCTGCCGTGGCCATCACCCGTACCGATTCTTCCATCATTGTCGATTACGAACTGAAGGAAGGCTACGCCTATCCGTACGCTGGCGTCAAGATCCTTTTGGGCGACGGAAAGACCAAGGGTCGTGACTTCTCCAAGTACGACAGCATCTTCGTGTGGGTCAAGCCCCGCGGCGAGGGAACGGTGCGTATCTACTTCCGCGCCTACGACCCCGCGTTCTACCGCGACGGCGACGAGGGCTCCCTCAAGTTCAACGAAGTCGAATTCTTCCCGCTCGAAGAGACCTATCCGGCGGTGTTTGTCCCCCAGGAATTCCGTGTGGCGTCCTGGTGGGTGGCCCAGAACGAAATCAGCGTGCACAAGGCCCGCGTTGACCTTTCGAACATCCCGCTCATTGAAATCCAGACGGGCACGAATGCCCCGCTTGGTTACGGCACCCTCGAAATCCGCGGGTTCTGCTTCAAGGGCAAGAAGATTGCTAAGCTCGACCTCGTGACTATCCTGGTCGCCCTCTGGTTCGTGACGTTCCTCATTATTCTCGTCATCCGCTTCTTCGACTACAACCGCGAACGCGCTGCAAACCGCAAGAAGCAGGAAGAACTCGAGAAGTACCTCGAGGCTCTCGAAATCGAGAAGAGCGAATACGAGAAGTCCAGCCGTACCGACCCGCTTACGGGTTGCCTCAACCGCGCTGGCTTCGGTAGCGTGCTTTTGCGTGAACAGGAGAACCTGACCAAGAATGGCAGTCCGGTCTCGTTCGTGCTGCTCGACATTGACCATTTCAAGGATGTGAACGACACTTACGGCCACAGCGTGGGCGACGAGGTGCTCATCAACCTCACGAAGCTCATCCAGGGCAAGATTCGCAATAGCGACAGCCTGGTGCGCTGGGGCGGCGAGGAATTCGTCATCCTCTGCGGCGAGACGCCTATCCAGAACGCGCAGTTCCTGGCCGAAAAGCTCCGTGTCGCCATCGAGAAGACTCAGCTTATCCCGCAGCAGAAGATCACGTGCTCGTTCGGTATTTCCGAGATGGTGCAGGGCGAAGACCCCAAGCGTTTGTTCGAACGCGCCGATAAGGCCCTGTACGCTTCCAAGGAAGGCGGCCGCAACCGCGTGACGAGCGCTACCTACAGGCGCCAGCGTTAAGCTATGAAGCGCCTTGCCTTATTTCTTTTTGCCGCGTTCCTGCTTGCGTCCTGTGCGCACAAAGAACCGGAAGTAGATTTCAAGCCGATCCAGCTGAACTGGTCTGCCCTGTCCGGAGATGCGGAATCGCACCCGGACAAGGACCGCTGCGTGATTTCAATCACCTCGACTCTCATGCAGGACAAGCGCGTCCTCGCCTCCAAGATGGAGCAGCTTGATTACCTTGTCATGTATGATGTGAATGGTGAAAACCTTGAATTTAAAGGGAATTGCGGCAATACGGCGTTTGAAAACGCCGTTGAATGCCACTGGACGGTGGTTTGTGCCGCAGGCGAAAATGTCGTTGTAAAATTTCACAACGGAGACTAGCCGAAATAGGTTCCTTTTGGGGTTGCGGAGTTGTATTTTTAATCTGTTAGCCCACAAGACTTTGCGGGCACTCCTACGGGTTGAAAACGCGAGGATTTATCTGTGAAGCCGATCTTTGAATATACAGACTACCGCGAATGGATTAGGGACGCTTTTGACGACTTCAAACAGCGCAAGACTGTTATATCCTGGCGTTACATGGCTATGAAGCTCGGCGCGGACCCGGGAAACCTTTTGCGCGTGTCGCAGGGCAAGATCCACCTCACGCTCTCGCTCGTGAAACCCATGGCGGAGTTCTTCGAACTCAACGAGAAGGAAACGGCCTACTGGACGGAACTGGTTTGCTTCGGGCGCGCGAAGACCGACGCCGAGGCGTTGAACCACTACGAAAAAATGCAGGTGCTCAAAGGTATACCACTTAAGCGCCTCGCGAAGAAGGAACTGGAGTTCTACCGCCACTGGTACTGCAACTCCATCCGCTCGATTATCGGCATTTGCAAGTTCAAGGACGACTATGAGGGGCTTGCGGAGAGCTGTACGCCCCCAATTTCTGTGGACGAGGCAAAAAGTGCCGTCAAACTTTTGTATGATTTAAACATGATCTCGAGGGATAGGGATGGATACTGGAAGGTGAACGACACCTTCGTGAGCACTGGTGGCAACTGGCGCTCCGAGGCCGTGCGCACATTCCAGAAGGAGACCATCCGCCTCGCAGGGGAATCGCTGGAACGCCACAATCCTCCGCAGAGAGATATCAGCACGGTGACGATGACGTTCAACATGGACGATATCGCGCTCATCCGTGAAAAGATCAAGGAATTCCGTAGCGAACTTTTGCGCATGTCGCAAGAAGGCAGCGGCGACGACACCGTGTTCCAGTTGAACGTTCAGTTGTTCCCAATTGGGTTTGCGAAGAAATTGCAGGAGAAGGAAAAATGAAAAAGTTGCTTCTCTTAATACCTGTTGCGCTTGCGGCATGGTTCTGCTCTTCGGCTCCCGAGGGCTTTACCGGTGGCCCGGGCAGCGAGACTACGAACGGCCTGGCTCTTGTGGACGGCCGCCCGGCGCCCTATGCTTCTGTCGCACTCCGCAAGGTGGACTTCCGGGCGGAGAAGGCGGTCGAAGAAAACGCCATCGTCGTGGCAGATACTTATGCTGACGGGGATGGTCTCTTTAACATTAAGATTCCGAACGACGGTAAGTACCGCCTCACGGTGGTCCACGACGGCGTTGCGTTTACGAAGGTCGTTACGCGTGACGACTTCTCTGAACCGGGCTGGGCGAACGCTCCTGATACGGTCAGGCTCGTGGCGACAGGCCTCCTTGCCGGTATCGTGGATGTGCCTGAGGGCTCGTCTTCTGTCTGGGTGGGCGTGCTCGGTACCGACGTGCTCGTGAAGACGGATTCGAACGGCTGGTTCGCTCTTCCGGCGGTACCCGCGAACGATTCCCTGCAACTCTACTTTGTCGACGAAAAGTACAAGAAGAATCTGGGCGAAGAAGATTTGTACGTGAATCCCCTGGAATCCGTGCAGAAGGATTATCGCACCTCGGATGACGGGAAAATCGTTGTCCTCCAGAAAGACGGCACGCCTGCCGCCTATGCGGCAGTCGCCCTCCGCCCTGCGGCTATGATGGCGGAAAATTACGTTGTTCAAAACAAGATGGTCGATTCCGAAATCCGTGCCGACGAGCAGGGCAAATTTACCATGAATTGGCCTGCACGGGGCAATTACCGCCTGACAGTCGTTTCGGATGGCTCGGCGTTCTCGAAGGTGTTCACCGCCAAGGAACTGCCCGATCTTGATACCATCAAACTTTCCGCCACAGCTTCGATTTCGAGTAAAGTAACACTCCGCTCCTCGGCTGAATATGCGTGGGTTGGCATATATGGGCTCGATGTGCTCGTGAAGACGAACAATGTGGGCGCCTACGTGCTTCCGAACGTGCCCGCGGGCGATACGCTTTCCTTGTACTTCCTGACTGCCGACAGCAACCAGCTTTATACGGAATGGAAGACTGTCGTTGAACCCAAGAGTACGCAGTTCCTGAGCCCCGTGATGGTGCTTCAGGATTTCGAGGGTGAGTCTGCGGGCTGGTACCTGAATATCGATTCCCTCAAGAAGGGTACCGAATTCAAGACGGCAAACGTGAAGGCGGGCATCGAGAAAGATTCTACCCGTGGCTCGAAAGTGTTCCACGGCAAGTACAAACTGGCTAATGACGATTACGCTTGGGCGCTTATCGGAACTTCGTTCGATCATTACATGAACTTCGCCGCAATCGATTCCATCGTGTTCTATGCGAAGGGTAACGGAAGCATTAAGCTTTCGCTCGAGAACTGGGTTTCGCCGTCGGTCAACCTGAAGGCGGCTACGGACTGGTACTCGCTTTCTTCGAAGTGGAAACGCATCAGCGTGAATCCGGCGGAACTCTGCGTGGGTAGCGCTAACGAAGAAACCTGCTTTACCACGTGGAACGCGGTGAAGGGCGGCGTCAAGCAGTTCCACATATTCGTGGAAGGCGGCTCCGAGTTCTACGTCGACGACGTGACCCTCTACGGCGCGCTGTTCTAATCCCTGCATGAGCTTGGGTGACGGCCGTCGCAAAGACCCAGACCATAATCCTGTTTTTGTTGATATTTAAAGGGTTCTGCGCTTGTTTCGGAGCCCGAATTTAAGTATCTTTGGTCTATATGGAAAGTCTTGAAAAAGAATCGGCGATTGCCCAGGATTATCTTGCGCGCATCGCGAAAGAAGCTGAAGCGAAATTTGATGAACATCTTCCTCCGGTAAGCGACCGTCCGTGCCGCTTGCACGAGGCTATGCGTTATTCCATGTTTGCTGGCGGTAAGCGCCTGCGCCCCGGCCTTGCGAAGGCCACGTTCGATATGTTCGGCGGCAAGGGCGATAAGATTTGGCTTGCGACCAGCGCCCTCGAGATGCTCCACACGTTCAGCCTTATTCACGACGACCTTCCTTGCGTCGACAACGACGATTACCGCAGGGGCAAGCTCACGAGCCACAAGAAGTTCGGCGAAGCGACTGCCGTGATGGCGGGCGACGCTCTCTGCGTTCAGGCTTTTGAACTGATGGGCCGTGCGGGCGATGCACGTGCCATCGAGGTTCTCGCCCACCTGCTGGGTACGTACGGCATGATTGGCGGCGAGATGACCGACATTGAATGCGAAGGCAAGACTGTCGACCTCGAGATTGTCGACTACATCCATTACCACAAGACGGCGGCCCTCATCGAGGCTTCGCTCCAGGTGGGTGCGATGCTTGCCGGCGCCGACGAGAAGTCCATCGCGGCCATCCGCAATTACGGGCGCTCCATCGGGCTTGCGTTCCAGATTGTCGACGATATTCTGGATATCGTCTCCACGACCGAAGAACTCGGCAAGGATGCCGGCTCCGATCTCGAGAAGGGCAAGGCGACCTACCCGTCCATCGTCGGACTTGAAAATTCACGCGCAAAGGCGAAGGAACTCTACGACGAATCCCTAAAGGCTCTCGACGGCCTTGCATGCGATACGTCCATCCTGCGCGCTATCGCCGCATTTATCATTACCCGGGTTAAGTAATGGATTTAAAAGACGTAAAGTCTCCAAAGGACATCAAGCACTGTTCCGTCCCGGAACTGAACCGGCTTGCCTCGCAGGTACGCGAGACAATCATTGGCCAGGTTTCCAAGCACGGCGGGCACTTGGCGTCTAGCCTCGGTGTCGTAGAACTCACGCTCGCGCTCCACTATGTGTTCAACGCGCCCGACGACAAGATCGTGTGGGACGTGGGGCACCAGGCTTATGTCCACAAGCTTTTGACCGGACGTTACGACCGGTTCGGCACGCTGCGCCAGCAGGGCGGTATTTCCGGGTTCCTCAAGCGTAACGAAAGCGAGTACGACTGCTTCGGTGCGGGCCATGCGACTACGTCCATTTCGGCCGCTCTCGGTTTTGCCGTGGCGCGCAACCATTTCGAGCGCAAGAACAACGTGGTGGCCGTCATCGGTGACGGTTCCATGACCGGCGGTATGGCATACGAGGCCCTCAACAACGCCGGGCTCTCGAAGCAGAACATGACCATCATCTTGAACGACAACAAGATGAGCATCGCGCCCAACGTGGGCGGGTTCAGCAAGTACCTGAACCGCGTGATTTCGGACCCGGTTTACAACAAGATGCGTTCGGACCTGGACCGCCTGATGAGGCGTGTGCCCGGTATCTTGGGCAGCCGCTTCCGCGACCTGTTCCTGCAGGTGGAATCTGCCGCGAAGAACGCGGTGAAGCCCGGCGCCTTCTTCGAAGACCTGGGCGTGCGTTACTTTGGCCCCATCGACGGTCACGACATAAATGAACTTATCATGATTCTCGAGCGCGTGAAGTCGCAGCCCGGTCCGTGCATCGTGCACGTGCTGACCGAGAAGGGCCGCGGTCTCGATGCCGCCGAGAAGAACCCGACCAAATTCCACGGATGCGGTCCGTTCGACCCCGAAAGCGGGCTCCCGCTTGCCCCGGGCAAGCCGAACCCCTCCCTCACGAGCGTCTTCGGCAATACTTTGCTCGAACTCGCGAAGAAGGACAAGCGCATCATGGGCATCACGGCCGCCATGCCCACGGGCTGCGGTCTCGATATAGTCGCGAAGGAATTACCCGACCGCGTGATAGACGTGGGCATCGCGGAAGAACACGCGGTGACGTTTGCCGCGGGCCTTGCCTGCGACGGCGTGGTTCCGGTGGTCGCCATTTATTCTAGTTTCATGCAGCGCGCCTACGACCAGATTATGCACGATGTCGCGCTGCAGAACCTGCATGTGGTATTCGTGCTCGACCGCGCGGGACTTGTCGGTGCCGACGGGCCCACGCACCATGGTGCGTTCGACCTGTCGTTCCTGCGTACCGTGCCCGGCATGACGGTGCTTGCGCCTAGCGACGAGAACGAACTCCGCGACATGCTGGT
The DNA here is from genome assembly GCA_902771595.1 of Fibrobacter succinogenes. Taxonomy (GTDB): domain Bacteria; phylum Fibrobacterota; class Fibrobacteria; order Fibrobacterales; family Fibrobacteraceae; genus Fibrobacter; species Fibrobacter succinogenes_C. Next base: position 41,805 of record CACXXH010000003.1, read on the forward strand.
CGCCTCCATCGACATGGAGGGGCCCGTCGCAATCCGTTACCCGCGCGGGACTGCCCTCGCCGAATCGCTCGCGCCTGCAAGCGACGCTCCCTTCGATGCGAAGCTCCCGAAGGTCATCGAGCAGGGCAAGGGAATCCTGCTGCTCGGTGCCGGGTTCATGACAAACGAACTGAAGAAGACCGCCGCCATATTGAAGGCGAACGGATACAGTCCCACGCTGGTGGATGCCCGTTTTGTCAAGCCTCTCGACGATGAATGCTACCGCGGGCTTCTCTCGAGCCACGACGTTATCGTGACGCTCGAAGACAATACCCGCATAGGCGGCTACGGCTCTGCGGTCATGGAGCTCATGGCTGATTTGGGGATTACGGGAAAGAAGTTCTTCCGGTTTGGCCTGCCCGACCATTTCGTGGAACAGGGTGAAATCCAGAATCTGTACAAACTCTTGAAAATAGACGGCGAGTCTGTCGCCAAACAATTGATGGAAATACTATGAGCGAAGAAAACAAGCGCACAGTGAAAACCACTCTTACCCGCAAGTTCGGTGTGAGTGAAAAGAAAGACGAACGCCGCCCGCGCAAGGACGACGGCGAATCCAGAAAGTTCGGCGACCGTCCCGCCTTTGGCGGACGCCGCGATGGCGAACACAGCGGTTTCCGTTCGGGCCGTCCGCGTGGACTGCGCGAAGATGGTTCCCGCAACGAGGATTCCGAAGGCCGTTTCGACCGCGAACGCCGCCCGCGTCGCTTTGGCGACCGCCCGTTTGGCCGCCGCGAAAGTGGCCGCTTCGGGGATCGTTTTGGCAAGCGCGGTGACCGTCCGTTCCGTTCTTTTGACGGCGCTTCCGAAAACACTCCGGTTTACCGCCAGCGTCCCGAACAGAAGGCTGAACGCGTCGACGAGAATATCGACGAGGCAACGCTCGAGGCACGCGCCGCTCAGATTGAAAAGTCCGAAGACACCGTCGCCAATCCGCCTTGGTTCAAGAAGCTCCTCGCCATCACGACGGAAAAGGGCCGTGAACGCGAAGGCCGCTTCCTCGGTGAAGGCGTGCATGTGGTGGACGAACTCGTGTCCCGCCACCGCGAAATCGTCATCGCCGTCTACATGGTGGAAGGTTTCGAGAACGAACCGCTTATCGAAAAGATCAACGAGGCGGACGTCACCATCCATATGCTCACTGCCGACCAGATGAAGCAGCTTTCTTCTACAGTCACTACGCAGGGAATCATCGCGCACTGCCGCATCGCGAACAAGAAGCCGGTGTACGAATCGAGCCGCAGCGTGATTACGCTTGTCGATGCCGTGCAGGATCCGGGTAACCTCGGTACGCTCTTCCGCACGAGCCTCGGTTTCGGTTCCGACGGTATGGTGCTCGGCCGCGGCACGGTGAGCCCGTTCAACCCGAAGGTCGTGCGCGGTTCTTCGGGAACGTTCCTCCGCGTGCCTTTCGAATTCGACATCGACATGGTCGACCACATCAATTTCTTGCGCAGCAAGGGTTACACCATCATCGCTACGGATTTGCACGCGAAGCAGAGCCTCCGCGACATCCCGAAGCACAAGCTCCGCAAGATGGCCTTCCTCGTGGGTAACGAGGGCGCTGGCACGAACCCGTACTTCATCGAACTTGCTGACGAGACCGTGAAGATCCCGATGAGCAGCGAGCTCGAATCTCTCAATGTTTCCGTGGCTCACGGCATCCTCAGCTACGAGGCCGCCCAGATCCAGGAGGAACTCAAGTAATGGCGAACTTCCACGAACGTCTTGAACAGCGCATCGCTGCTTGCGGGAACCCGGTTTGCCTGGGCATGGACCCGGTGCTCAAGCTGATTCCCCTCGAAGGCAGTGCCGAAGAGAAGATCAAGCGCTTCTACCTCGACATTCTGGAATGCGCCCTGCGCCGTAACGTGCAGCCCGCCGTGGTGAAGCCGAACAGCGCTTACTACGAATGCGTGAGCGTGCAGGCGATGCTCGTGCTGCAGGAACTCATCGCCGCTTACAGGAGCGCCGGCATTCCGGTGGTTCTCGATGCGAAGCGTGGCGATATCGGCAAGTCTAGCGCCGCCTATGCGACTGCCGCCTATGACGTTTACAAGGCCGACGCGGTTACGGTTTCGCCCTGGATGGGTTCTGATTCCGTTGGCCCGTTCATCCGCGAGAATTCCGAGAACGGCGCGTACGTGTTGCTCCGCACGAGCAACAAGGGCGCCCACGATTTCCAGGACATGAACGTTGTCCGTAGCGACGACCCGCGCGACAATGCGCAGGCTTTCTATTCCGTCGCTGACAAGATTATGGAATGGGACGGCTCCCTCGGTTACCTGGGCGCTGTCGTCGGTGCGACGCACCCCGAAGAACTCGAGCAGATTACCGCCTACACGGTGGCCAAGAAGCACGAAATCCCGTTCCTCATTCCGGGCGTGTCCATTCCGGGCGTTCCCGGCGGTCAGGGCGGTGACGCGAAGACTGTGCTTACTGCGATCGCGAATGGCGGTGGCAAGCGCAAGTTCCACGTGCTCAACAGCTCCAGCGGGCTCAATTTTGCCTGGCAGCGCAACAACACTCCGGCGAACTTCGCGAACGATTGCATCGACGCGCTGGAACGCCTCGCCGAGGCCTGCGCGTTCTGAGTTCATAGTTCCGAGTTCTGAGTTACTAGTGATGCTGTTATGAAAAAGCTTCTTGACATTAGAAATTCTAGTAACCAGGAACTATTAACTAGTAACTAATAATTACTTATGCGCTTCTTGATTCCCATAGTTCTTGCCGTTGCGGTCATCGCGCTCGCCTTTAATTTGGCGAAGCCGCTCCCCGGCACGAACTTTGACGAATCCTTCTTGCCTAAGGCGTCGTCGGTGAAGTACGTCGCCGCCGGCCACGATGCTTCGGTTGCGGGCCTCTTCTGGATAAAGGGACTCACCGAACTGGGCGAAAGCTACCTTACCGGCAAGGAATACGCATATCTGGGCCATGTGGCGAACTTGTGCACCGAACTGGACAGCCTGTTCTACACTCCGTATTACTTTATCAGTGGGGTCACGCCCATCGATGCCCCGGACACTTCCGACTTGGTGGTGCTTCGCAGGGCCGTTCGCGTGTATCCCGAAAAGTGGCGAATCGCCGTGAGCCTTGCGCTTCGGCTTGCGAATGGGCCTTACCCCGACAAGCAGGCGGCTGCCGACGTGATGCGTCCGTATTTCGACAGCAAGGATACGACCATGCCGGAACATATCCGCATGATGTATCGTTCGTTCGAACTGGACTTGGAGCAGACGGAAACGGCAGTCGAGATGATTTTGAACGACGTGATGCAGCCGCGGTTCAAGAAGTTCCGCAAGAGTTTCTGCAACAAGACGTTCCGCGCTCTCGGTTACGGTGGTTACGGGTCTGTGAGCGGGCCGGATTCTACCGTCTATAAAGATATCGAAAAGACCATCGACGCTTTTGCCGATGGCAAGATTCCCCCGCGTTATGCTTACGCTCACCTGCTTTCATTGAAGAAGGTGGAGCCCGCGAAGACTGAGGAACCTGCCGCCGCAGAAGAGCCTGCCGCTGAAACCGGCACGGACAAGGCCGCTGATTCGACAAGTGCCGCTCCGGCTCCCGCAGAGAATTAAAAATGCCGGTTTTGACCGGCTTCTTTTTTTTACGAATTTGAATTATTCCCCGCAGCGCTTCGCGTTGTTCGGGAGTCCCATCAGTTCGAATGCGTTCTTGCAGCGCAGTTTCAGGTCGGCGGCAGCATCTGCCGGAGTGCCTTTCAGGAGCGAACGATGGTAAAGGATTGTCGCCGTCATGTACGGGACGTTGTTCTTGATGGACATGGCTTCGGCCGCCTGGTAGAGCGAATCCGCTTCGCGCTTGCCCTGCAGGTCTGCCATGCGGGCTGCCGTCCAGGCGTAGAACCCGCCCTTCTTGCTTGTGCGCTTGCCGACCATCTTGAGCGATTCTTCGGCATCGTCGTTCCGGCCCTTGGCTGCCTGCGCGATGGCGCATTCGGAATAGAACGAAGCCTGGAGTGGTTTGTCGGAGTCGCTTACGGAATCGGCGTCCGCAGAATTGCACACCTTGAGCGCCTCGTCGAAGTTGCCCTGCGCGTTGGCGAGCGCAGCCTTGCCCTGGAGGAGCATCAGGTTGGTGTTCTTGTCGAGAATCTCGGGACGTACCTGCGAAAGCAGGGTGTCGGCCAGTTCGAAATCGAGGCTCATCGTGCGGACTTGCGCCATCGCCATGAGCACGCGGCCTTCGGAGCGCAGGTCCGCTTCTTTGCGGCTGGCGAGGAGTGCGCGTTCCAGCTGCCCGTAGCCCTTCGCGAACTTGCCCGCGTCGAGCGAACGCTGGGCGCGGGACGAAAGGATGCCCGACTCGGAGGCGCTTGCGATTGTGGCAAGCGAAAGCAGTGCTGCGATGCCGAACTTGCGCATTACCATAGGGTCTCCACCATGAACGGCACGGAATCCTTGTTCGGCATGTTCCTGCGGATAATCCACACGTTCGAAATGCCCGTCATCAGGTCGTCGGCGTTCTGCAGCGTCTGTTCCGTAGTTTCCATGAAGTCCGAAAGTCCGGAGGTGACCTGGCCGACATCCTTCAGGAGCCCGTCGACCTTTCCGATAGTCGTATCGATGTTGTTCATCATGCCGTCGACGTTGTCTATGAGGCGGTCGACTTTTCCCGGGAGGGGCTTGAGGTCGGTCATCATGCCGGAGACGTCGTCTGCGATACCGTCTACGCGGTGCAGTAGCGGGGGCATGCTGCCCTGCAGCGTATCGACGAGGAGTGCCGCCTTGCGTATGGCGTTCTTGCCTGCGAGCGTGATGTCGTCGAGGCGGATGAGCTGGCGGTTCAGGTTGTCGTAGAGCCCGCGCGACCCGAACAGGGCGCCAACCGTGGTTCCCGTGTCCATGGCCATCGCCACGAGCGTATCGGCTGCATCGATAAGGAGGTTCACGCGCCCGAGGAGCTCGTTGGCCGTTTCGAGGACGGTTTCGATGTCTTGTGCCCTGCCGGGCGGGAGGAAGTCTCCGTCTTCAAGGATGCGGCCCTTGCCACGGTTCACGTCGATGTTGATGACGCGCGCCGAAATCAGGTTCTGGTCGCGGATGGCGAATACCTGGGCGCTGTCGGTAATCCAGTTCTGGAACTGCTTGCGAATGGTGAACTCCATATGCACGCCGTTCGCTTCGATTTCCATGTCCGTAATCTGGCCCACGTCGACGCCGCTAATTTGTACGCGAGTGCCGGGACGCAGGCCGAGCGCCTTTTCGAATGTACTGTGAAGTTTGTATTCCTCGACACCGATCATGCCGCTGGTAAAAAGCTTGGTGTAAAGGACGAGCCCGAAAATCATGACGGCAACTGTGAAGAACACGCCGACCAAAAGGCCGGAAATTTCCATCCAGTTGATTTGCTTGACGGGCTTGATTATCATACGTAAGAAATATATAAATTTTTATTTTCAATGAGCACAACGTATTTTTTCTTTTTATTTTAAAAGGAAAAATGGAGGTTTTCATGGATTTTTTCAAATTCTTGAACGAGTCGGTGACTCCGTTCCATACAGTTGATTGCCTAAAACATATTTTTCAGGAATCCGGGAACGGGCGGTTTAGAATTTGGGAACGAGGCGGTATGCTTATTGTTGCCTTGCAACCACCTAATGGAAAGGCTCATGCGGGATCCAGGTTCAGGATTGTCATGGCCCATACCGATTTCCCGGCGCTCAAGATTACACCGAACCCGGATCTGCGGACGGCGGGAATCCAGACCCTCCATCCCGAAATTTACGGTAGCCCGATTTACACGAGCTGGTTTGACCGTGACCTGGGATACGCGGGAATAGTCCTGTACGAGTTGAACGGGAAAATAGAGAATACGCTTATCCGGAGCCAGGAACTCGTCCGCATTCCGCAGTTGGCAATCCACCTGAACCGCAACGTGAATCAGGATGGCCAGAAGGTCAATCCGCAGACCGACCTGAATGCGCTGTGGTCTTCGCGTGAAGGCGCCAGGTTTGTCGACGCGTTGCTGGCTCAATTGCCCAAGGGAGCGCGGCTGCTTGATTTTGACATCCAGCTGTTCGATGCGCAGCCCGCACAGTATGGCGGCCTTGATAAAGAATGGGTTTTCTCGAGCCGCCTGGACAATCTTTCCAGTTGTCATGCTGCTGCTATGGGTTTGATGAACGCTAGTGATAGCTCCGATTTCAAGGTAGCGTGCTTCTTCAATAACGAGGAAGTCGGTTCCCTGACGCGCGAAGGTGCTGCAGGAAATTTCCTCAAGAGCGTCCTGGATCAGATGCTTGCAGAAAATGGTCTGTACCAAATTGGTAATCCCAAGATACCCTTGGACAAGTTCTTCTCGGAATCTCATGCTATCTCCTTGGACATGGCCCATGCCGAGCACCCGAATTTCCCGGAGAAGTCGGAACCGAATCACGCCCCGATACTCGGCAAAGGAGTTGCGCTTAAGATAAATTCGCAAAAGCGCTATGCGAGCGACGTATTCTCGAGCGCATGGTTCAAGACGCTCTGCAGCGGGGTGGGAGTCCCGTTCCAGACATTCGTGATGCGTAACGATATTCCCTGCGGTTCTACTGTTGGTCCGATGGTTTCTGCGGCGCTCGGCATTCCGACCGTCGATGTCGGCGAGCCCATGCTCAGTATGCACAGCATCCGCGAAATGACCGCTGCCCAGGATCATAAAGACCTAGAGAAACTGATTTCCTACTACTTCCGGAAGGCTTGATTTTTGCGGGCTATCCTCTTTGAGGGTAGCCCATTTTCTATATGCTACGTGTTGTAGTATATAGAAAGAATTTTTTGCAATTTGTGTAAAATATTTGATAATTCGTCTAAAAACGCATATTTTGTAGTGTAGACGAATGTATATTTGGCTTGATGAAATCGGTATTTGAATATTACGATTACCGCAAGTATATGCGTGAGTTCTACGAAGAACGCAAGCGCGTTTCCGTCTTTTCGTGGAGGGAGTTTTCGAGGCTTGCGGGTTTTTCTTCACCGAACTACATGAAGGTCGTATGCGACGGCAAGAGCCGCTTGAGCAAGGTGGGTGTGGCCCGCGTGGCGGCGGCTATGGGGCTGGTCGATTACGAGAAGGAATATTTCGTTCTGCTGGTCGATTATGCCGAGGCTTCGGACGAAGAAAAGAAGAAAAAGGTCCTTGCGCGTATTCGCGAACTGTCGAAGGAATACAGCGTCAAAATGCTTGATGGCGATACGTACGCGTATTTCGAGTCGTGGCTTAATCCCGTGTTGCGAGAACTCGCCCCGATGAATCCCGGAGCGAAACCTTTGACGCTTGCGCGGATGTGCTATCCGAAGGCGAGCGCTACGGAAGTCCGCGAATCCTTGGATTTTATGGTCCATGCGGGAATTCTCAAGAAGAAAGACGAACACGTGTACGAGCAGGCGGAGAAGATTATTTCCGCAGCCTCGGAAATAATGCCGCTTGCGATTCGCTCCATGCACCGGCAGATGGCGAAGTTCGCCGGTGATGCCGTCGATGCAATTCCGAGGTCGAAACGCAATATTACGGGCGTGACATTGGCGATTACGCAGGCGGAATACGACCGTATCGTCGTGGAACTCGAAAATTTTCGACAAAAAATATTGAGCATTGCAAGTGGAGTGAAGGCGGGCGAACAGGTTTACCGACTTAACTTGCAGTTTTTCCCGTTGACTCGGCCGAAGGGGGAATTAAATGAATAAGTTTGCGCTGATTTTGGTGCCCGTTCTTTTTGCCGCAGCGATGCTTGCGTCGTGCTCGGATATGAGTTCCGAGAAGATGACCGGGGCGACGACGGAACCGAACGATATTGCCCGGGAACAGTCTAGCTCCACCAGCGAAACAGGAAATGGTTTGGGAGATACGACCGGAGTCAAGTATTCTTCGTCGGCAAAGAGACTCTCCAGTGCCGCGATGATGATATACTCCAGTTCCTCGGATCAGGGGGATACACTGCTCCAGCCTATTTCGGATGTGATAAAGACGGCGTGTGACAGCGTCTTGGCGAAGTTTGATTTAGTTACATCGGGAACGGCGCAGGATACCGGTTCTTCTCAACCGAGCACGTCGTCTTCGCATACGGCCTACAACTTCCAAACGGAGAGGGAAGCTTTCTACGAAGAAAACGGCTGCTATGTGAGTATATATGAAGGAGAGGCCGGCGTACGCTATCTTCCTTCTCGAACGGGCGCCTATATTGAAATGACGAGCCTTGTTTATGCCGAAGAAGGAGTCGTGTTGAGGCTGCTCAACAGTTACTATACGGATGGATCCTGCGAATCGGACTACAATGCTTTCCGTACGAAATGCGAAGGAGAACTCGGTGTGTTCAAGGATTACAAGAACGGAAAGGGCTGTTCGCAGAACCAGAAATTGGAACTCGCATGCGCATATGGCGCAGATTTTAGCTCGACGCGCTCCATGCTCCAGAGGGAGGCTAATCTTTACAAGAGGGATTGTGAAGGCGGGGCTCCCGAGAATCAAGTATGCGGTGTCCACTGCCGGGTCATAGACAACGTGAGTTCTTGCGATACGGTCTGTAGCGATTAGTAACTAAAGAACACAAATAATATTCTAGCAGCCCCTGATAGTTTTCAGCGGGCGTTATTGAGTGGTGATTTTTAAGATGGTTAGGATGAAAATTTTTAGAAAACCGGAAATATATTGCGTTTTGGTATTGATTCTTTCCTTGTGGGGAATGCTGGAATTTTTCCCAAAGATTGAAAATGTCCGGTTGGTTCGGGACACCGCTACGCAGGAATCGTCTTTCCCGTTGCTGATGAAAATGGAGAAGGGGGAAAGGTTCAGCGTGGAATTCGATGTCAAAAGCAGACTTTCGAATTACGACCTGAACATAATTCCGGATGACTGTGCGGAGATTGTCATCGTTAACGGCAGCATGGTCGACCTGAACCATATCCAGGGCAATTGCAACTTTGCGAAGGGTTTCGTTTTGCGCGATAGCGTAACAGCTCCTTACAAGGTCGGGGACAAGACGCATTATTCCTTTTATCTGATAAACAACGGCGGTGACGCAGGGCTGAACGTGCTCGTGAAGCAGGCGTCGTTTTTGCCGGTTGTTCTGTATGTCCTGATCGTCTTGTCGCTTGCCTCGCTTTGCCTTTTGCTCGCCCGGCGGCTCGGGCTTGGTTGGGGGCTTGCCATCGTCATCTTCGCCGCGGTCGTTTTGAGGATGGCGTTCTTTATAAATGCTTCGTATAAGACGTTCTCGTACGACGTGGAGGGCCACATTGGGTATGTGCAGTACATTGTCGAGAATCATTCTATACCCGGAGCCGATGATTGCTGGACGTGCTACCACCCGCCCGTATACTATGTCGCTGCGGTGCCTTCGTATCTTATCGGCGAGTGGGTCGGGCTTCCGGGCACGGCGGGCTTGCAAGCGTTTAGCCTTGTGCTTTCGATACTGACGCTCTTTTTCGGGATGCTTTTCTTGCGGAATTTCTTTTCCGGGAAGGCGCTGGGAATTTCGTCTGTCTTGTGGGCGTTCTGGCCCGTGATGATTCTCGTGTCGCCCCGCATAGGTAACGACCAGATGTTCTACATGCTGCATATGCTTTGCATGTGGTGCGGGATGAAGTACATCAGGGATGGTCGGGGGCGGTTCCTGATTGTCGCCGTGATTGCTACCGCGCTTGCGATGTGGACCAAGGCGACCGGCTTTGTGACTCTCGGGACGCTTGTCTTGTTTATGGCTTGGGGGTACTGGGTGAACGTGCGTGGCCGCAAGGTCAAATGCTCCGAACTGGTGGCCGCGGGAATGTTCTTGGCGCTGGTCGTTGCCGTCGTGTTGCAGCGCCTGCTTGGCGATAGCGGCCTGGTGGGCAATTCAGGCGGGCTGAATGGTCAACTGAAAGTCAGGAGCGAGCTGTTCAACTACATATTCTTTGATTTGAAAAATTTCGTGACAAGTCCGTTTACTAGCGCATGGAACGATGATTTCGGACGCATGTATTTCTGGAATTACGCTTTCAAGACATCGCTCTTTGGGGAATTTGAAATGCTGCGGAGCGTGGTTGGCAGGAACTTCGCGACATTGCTGAGCTGCTCTTTCCTTGGCCTTTTAATTTATGCGTTGCGCGGTTTCTGGAGAACGAAATTGCAGATGGTTCACTGGTTCCTGCTGTTGCAGGGGGCGGCCTTTATTGCCGCGCTGATGTTCTTGCGCATCACGCATACGTATGCGTGCAGCAACGATTTTCGCTACATATTGCCCGCGGTCATCTGCTTTGTCCCTTTCGTGGCGCAGGGGATAACGTGCGAAGGGGCGTCTGTCAAGTGGAAAGTGCTCGGATACGCCTTGGTTTCGGGTTTTGTTTTGTGTACGGCCATATTGTTTATTCTTATCATGTGATGCGAAAGTGTTTTTTCGACAAGATTTATTAAATTTAAGTTGAATGGTTTCTGCTGTCGTGACATCGCTGCGCAATAGGTTCCCGAGGGGTTCTCTCGCGGGGCAGTTCCTCCGTTACCTCGTGACGGGCGGGCTTGCCTTCGTCGTGGATTTCGGCCTTTTCGCGCTGTGCCTGTATGCGTTCGGGTGGCATTACCTGCTTGCGAATTTGGTAGGCCTTGTCGCGGGCCTCGTGCTCAATTATGTCATGAGCATCGTGTGGGTGTTCACCGCCTGCAGGCGGACGCTCGAAAAGCAGAAAACCGTGGAATTTTTCTTGTTTACTCTGGTGGGGATAGCCGGGGTCGGCATTAACGAGTCGCTCATGTGCCTGATGGTCGACGGGCTTTCGCTGAACGAGATGCTCTCCAAGATGGTGGCCGCGGTTCTCGTGCTCATGTGGAATTTCGGAGCGCGAAAACTCATGCTTTTCCGCGGAAAGAAGCCGGCCTGATTTTGTTGCCGCTTCGGAGCGCTTCCACGCGATTTTCTCATATGATACACTTTTGTAGCATAGGACGCTGTTTTTTATAAACATGTTGAGAAAATGTTGAAATATCTGTAAAAAATAGACATTTTGTAGTATAGAGTGCTTGTAATACAAAGTGAAATAGTTTATATTGGTGGGCGATGGAGACAATTTTTGCTTATTATGATTATCGCGCGTACATGCGAAATTTTTATGAGGAGCGCAAACGACTTTCGTCGTTTTCGTGGAGGGAGTTCTCGAGGCTTTCGGGATTCAGTTCACCTAACTACCTGAAGGTCGTGTGCGACGGAAAGAGTCGCCTCAGCAGCATCGGCGCCGTGCAGGTCGCTGTCGCGATGGGGCTCGCCGGTTTCGAGTGCGATTATTTCGCGAAGATGGTCGCGTTCAACGAGTCGAAAGACGAAGCGACGAAGAGGGAACTGCTTGCCGACATGTGTACGATCGCGCGCGAGAACAAGGTGCGCGTCTTGGATAGCGATGCCTATGCCTATTTTGATTCGTGGCTGCATCCCGTGATGCGCGAACTTCTGCCGATTGCTCCGGGCGCAAGGCCGCTTGAACTTGCGAAGATGTGCTACCCCGAGGTGAGCGCCGAGGAAACCCGCAAGTCGGCGGAATTCCTGGTACAGGCGGGACTCCTAAAAAAGAGGGATGGAATTTACGAGCAGACGGAGAAAGTGGTGACGAGCTCTGCCGAAATCATTCCGCTTGCGATTCGCTCCATGCACAAGCAGATGGCGAAATTTGCGTACGAGGCCATCGACCGCGTGTCGCCTACCGAAAGGAATTTCGCTGGCGTTACGCTCGCGGTCTCGAAGAATTCGTACGACCGCATCGTCGACGAGATGATGGCGTTCCAGAAAAGGATAATAGCCATCGCCTGCGACGAGAAGAATGCCGACCAGGTCTATCGAATCAATTTACAGCTTTTCCCGATGACGAAGTCGAAGGAGGAAAATAATGAATAAGCGTATAATGCCTTTGGCTCTCATCCCTGTCGCCTTCGCTTTTTTTGTTTCTTGTGCAGATTCGGAATCCGACAACAAGTTGACCGGAGCCACGGCGGAACCGAACGCCGTTGCGCAAGAGTCGTCCGATAGCAAGACGGTGGAATCGTCCGAGAGTGTACATATGGAGGAGCCTAGTTCTGCAAGTGAGGAAACCATCGGCTCAGGGAATGGAACTTCCGGACCCGATTTGTCGCATGAGCCTTCATCTGACGAAATGCAGAGCCTGTGCGATAGCGTCCTTGCCGAATTTGCGAACGGGATTATAGGTTCGCAATCGAGTGGCGAATCGAACTTGGTTCCGGCATCTTCGCAGGCGTACTTCAATTTCACTACGGTTTCGAATGTGGTCTACGAAGAGGGCTCCTGCCGCGTGGAAATTTACGAGGATGAATCCGGCGTGCGCCAGGTCAATGGCGAGGGAGGTCTGCGCGAGAACGTTTCGCGGTACTATCAGAAAAACGGCGTTTTGTTGCAGGTGGCGAACGGTATTTATCAGGGTGACGGCTGCGAACAGGATCTTGAGGCGTTCCGGCGCAAGTGCGGTAACGATGCCGGTGTGTTCAGGGATCTGAACGATGGCCTGGGCTGTCCTGCCGGGAAACTGGAACTGGCCTGCGTGTCGATTGTGGACGGCTCTCCGAAGGGGGTTCTCCAGAGGGAGGCGACCCTTTACGAAAGAACGTGTGAAGGCGAAATTGCCCCGAAAAATAAGGAATGCGACGCCCGTTGCGAAAATGTAGGCAGCGAGCGGGTTTGCGATACGACGTGTCAGGACTTGTAATTAAAACTTACTATATTCATTCGTATGACAGAGAATCGGAAAATTGCCGTAATCGCGGGCGCTGGTCCTGCGGGCCTGACGGCGGCATTGGAATTGTTGCGTACGACGGACGTGAAACCGGTCATCTTCGAAGCCGAAGACGTTATCGGGGGAATTTCCCGCACGGCGCGCTACAACGGGAACCGCATGGATATCGGCGGTCACCGCTTCTTTAGCAAGAGCGATACCGTGATGGACTGGTGGCAGGGAATTTTGCCGCTGCAAGGTGTTGCGAGCAAGGACGACATTGCCATCGGGCGCTCCGTCCCGCTGGTGGCCGGCGGCCCAGACCCCGAGAATACGGACTACGTGATGCTCTGCCGCAGCCGCTTGAGCCGTATCCTCTTCCTCCGCAAACTTTTCGATTATCCGGTGAGCCTGAACGGCGACACCATCCGTAACCTCGGGCTGTGGCGTATGTTCAAGATCGGCATGAGCTACATCAAGGTGCAGCTGCTCCCCGCCCGCAAGGAAAAGAGCCTCGAAGATTTCATGATCAACCGCTTTGGCGTGGAACTCTACCGCACGTTCTTCCGCGACTACACCGAGAAGGTGTGGGGCGTGCCGTGCAGCAAGATCAGCCCGGACTGGGGCGGACAGCGCATCAAGGGACTTTCCATCACCAAGACGGTGGTGCACGCCGTAAAGCAGATTTTTGCCGGCAAGAAGAAGTCCGAAGCGGGTGCCGCTAACGGAGCGGATATCCGCCAAAAGGATACCGAGACGAGCCTTATCGGTCAGTTCCTCTACCCGAAATTCGGCCCGGGCCAGCTTTGGGAAACGGTCGCCGAGAAGGTGAAGGAAGCGGGTGGCGAGATCCGCATGAACGAGAAGGTCGTGGGCGTGAATCGTTCCGCCGACGGCAAGCGCATTGAGAGCGTTTCCGTCGAAAGCATGAGTTCCGACGGCGTCGTCATGCGCGAGACGGTCCCGTGCGATTACTTCCTCAGCACCATGCCGGTGAAGGAACTCATTGCGGGGATGGACAGCGAGCAGACTCCTGTTCCCGCCGAAGTCAAGCGCGTCGCCGAAGGCCTTGTCTACCGCGACTTCATTACCGTGGGCCTGCTTCTGGACAAGCTGCTCATCAAGAATCCGGCAAAGCCCGGCACTCCCGAAAGCAAGCTCAAGTTCGTGGCCGACAACTGGATTTACGTGCAGGAATCCGACGTGAAGCTCGGCCGCATTCAGATTTTCAACAACTGGAGCCCCTACCTGGTCGCCGACCCCGAGAAGGTGTGGATCGGTCTCGAATACTTCGCTACCGAGGGCGACGAGATGTGGCGCATGCCCGACAAGGACTTCATCAAGTTCGCGATCGAGGAACTCGACAAGATTGACGTGGCGAGGCCCGAAGACGTGCGCGACTCCGTGGTGTTCCATATCCGTAAGGCGTACCCGGCCTACTTCGGTACTTACGCCGAGTTCGACAAGATTCGCGAATACGTGGACCCGATCGAGAACCTGTTCCTCATGGGCCGCAACGGCATGCACAAGTACAACAACATGGACCACAGCATGCTTGCCGCCATGGAAGTCGTGAAGTGCATCCGTGAAAATTCTACCGACAAGACGGCGCTCTGGAACGTGAATTCCGAAGAGGAATACCACGAAGGAAAGAAGTGATGCTTGCGAGGCTGAAAAAGTACCGTGAACTGGTTCTCGTGCTGGGCGCGGTTTTGGCCGCGGTACTGTACTGGGTCGCAAGCCCGTCGATGAGCGACGCTATCCTGTATCGCGCAGGGGGCGCCAAGACGCTCCCGATGCCGGTCAGCCTCCCGATGGGGCAGGAAGAAGGCTTTGCCATTGAACTGGATGTTTCGTCGGGGCTTGGCGGTGACTTTACGCTTGATATCCATCCGGACGACTGCGTGACGAACCTTATGGTGAACGGCGTTGATCTCCCGTTCCGGACGTATCCGGGCTATTGCAGTTGGAATACCGGATTCAGGCTGTCCAAGTCGGAAATACAGAAGCATGTCGGCAAGGATGTGTCGAAATTCCATATCGAGATTGCCCTGCGCAACACCAGCGGCCTCGGGGGAATGACTGTCGGAATTCTGGCGGACAGCTTCTTGATGAGCCTCTTTTCGGTGCTGTTCTTCCTGTGTCTTGGCGGCCTGATTTTTTCTGTGGGTGGTCGCTTCAAGATCGATTCGCACCTGCTGTTGATTTTCTTCGTGGGATTGCTCCTGCGCGTCGCCTATACGCAGTCGACGTTCTTTGACGAACGCGGTCACGATACGGGCGGACACCTTCATTATATCCAGCTGATTGCCAACGACCATCACATTCCGGAGGCAAATGAGTGCTGGACCTGCTATCATCCGCCGGTTTATTTCGTTGCGGGCGCGGGCGTCTGGAAGGCTTCCGGATGGCTCGGCTTTGCGCCCCAGAATGCGGTGAAGTGGTTCGACTTCCTGATATCGCTTGTCGCGCTCGGTTTTGGGCTCGCGTGCATCCGTGAACTTTTGTGGGGCAATTCCCGCTATCTTGCGGCCCTGCTCTGGAGCCTGTGGCCTAGCTTTATCCTCGCTTCGCCACGAATAGGCAACGACATCCTCTTCTACGCGATGCATGCAATTGCGCTTTGGGGCTGTATCCGCTACATCCGGACGAGCTTGGGCAAGTACCTGCTTGTCGCCGTGCTGTCCGCGACAATCGCGTACTGGACGAAGTCTACCGCGGTCGTGACGTTTGGGCTTGTGGGCGTTACGGTGCTGGTGCATACGGTGCCTCGAGTCCTGCGTAAACTTTCCCGCATGGAGTGGGCCTCCCTCGCGGTCTTGCTGGTTGCCGGCATAATCGTCGTTGTCCGCGTGCTCGGCGGTGATGTCGTCGGCAATGCCGGCGGAAACGATAGTACCGTCCTCGTGCAGAACAACCCCGGCAACTTCCTGTTCTTCGACATCCGCACCTTCTTGACGGAACCCTTTACGGACCCGTGGCACGACGAACTCGGCCGCCAGTTCTTCTGGAACTATCTCGCCAAGACGTCGCTGTTCGGCGAGTTCAAGCTGTGGATGGAACCGGCGGGTCGGTGGCTTGCGTGTATCGCCAGCTTCTGCTTTGTTTTACTTGCGGGTTTCACCTTCGCTGGCCTCTGGCGTAAAAAGTGGAATAAGATTGACTTTGTTCTGGTCACGCAGGCGGTTGCCTTCTTTGCGGCGATGATCGCGCTGCGCCTCAAGTACCCGTTCTCGTGCAGCAACGATTTCCGCTATATCGTTCCCGTGCTCCTGTGCCTGCTTCCGTTTACCGCGGAGGGAATCTGCGGGAGCGGTACGAGTGTCAAGCGCCGTGCGCTCGGGTGGACTGCCGTTGCCGTCTTTGTCATCTCCGCGTCCACTGTCGTGTTGAATGCGTGATGGTTGCTTGGTAAATGCCGGAGCGGGAGAACGGGTTGATAGAAAGAGTGGTTGGACTTGTGCAATGCATGGAAATTTGATAAGGAGATTCGCATGGAAAAACGCAATGTAAATACATTTGTCTTTTGGGGCATGATTTGCCTGCTTGCGAATATCCTGTGTACTTACGCCGAGGGCTACGATGGCGACCAGAGTTTCTGGGTGGGCTGGACGCAGCAGCTAGTTGACGGGGGCTTCGGGAACTTCAAGGGCAATTACCCGCCGGTCTATGTCTTTTGGCTCTGGGTGGTGGCGCATATCCACAGCCTGTTCGGCATAGGCATTGGCAAGACCTTCTTCATGAAGTTCATGTGCCTCTGGCCCGTCTATTTTTCGCATGTGTTTTTGCTGGACTGGCTTTGCCGATTCATGGACCGGTTCAACTATCCCGAATGGAAGCGGCATGCCCTTGCGGGCTTTGTCGCCTTGAACCCGGCACTTCTGCTCGCGGGCCCGGTATGGGGCCAGGTGGATTTGTTCCCGGTGGTACTCGCGATTCTTTCCATCTACTGCATGGCGCGCCGCCGTACGGCGATATTTGCGCCGATGCTCTATGTGATTTCGCTGTTGGCGAAGTTCCAGATGATTCTCTTCCTTCCGATATTTGGAGGGCTCTTCCTCAAGCATTGGCGTTACTCCTGGCGTGGCCTCGCACTCATAATTCCCGTGGTGGCGCTCGTGCTTTTGCCGTATGCTTTGGGCGGGAACCTGGTCGACATGCTCATGCGCTCCTATGTCAAGACGGTGGGGCAGTACCCTTATGCGACATTCAATGCGGCGAACCTGTGGTACCTCTGGGCGGGCAATGCCGCTTCCGACGCCGTTCCCGTTTGGGGCATCAGCGAATACGGGCTTGGATTCCTGTTCAAGCCGAGCATCATGGGCAAGGTCCTGTTCGTGCTGGTTTCCATATTTACGCTTGTCAAGACGCTGTTCAGCAAGAATATCCGTACCATATGGGGGCTTGCCTTCTTGAACGCGCTTGCCTTCTTTACGGTGCTCCCGGGTATGCATGAACGCTACCTGCTTTACGCCATCCCGGCAGGGCTCTGCTGGCTGGTTTGGGATACGCGCCGGGCCGGCCTGTGGACTATCCTCGCGACGTTCGTTTCCGCGGTGAATGTCATGCTGATCATTTCGTTCAAGGGACATCACGTGTGGAACTTTACCTCGGCGCTGGCGTGCGTGGTTCTTGTGCTTGCCGTGGTCTCGTTTGCGTTCCCGAATCTCTGGCGCTGGGGTTACGCGAAAATCGCCCGCGTGAAATTTCCGCGTTTTGTCCCCTATGTGGCGTTGTCTGCGGTACTTTTTGTTATGCTCGTCGTGCTTCTGGTGCAAATGCAGCCCGTTTCTGTTTCTAGAACGGAAGAGAAGCAGTTGCTGACGGAAATGTCCATGAGGGTCGTGCACCAGGATTACAAGAAGCCTAGAACGGACTTTTCTGTCGACGGGGCTCCTTTGCAGGTGCGCAACAGGGTTTATCGCGACGGTATCGGTACGCATGCCGCGTCGACTTTGCGTTTCCATTTGCCGGAGAATGCCGAAAGTTTCCATTTTGGCGCGGCCATTGACGATGAAACTTACGGAAATGGCGACTGTGAATTTAAGGTGAAGCTCGATGGCCGTGTGGTCTGGAGCAGCGGGCGCATGACGGGCAAGGACCGCCCCAAATTCGATTCCGTTATGGTGGAAGGTCATGGAACCCTGGAACTCGTGACGGACCCGATGGGCTCGAATTCGAGTGACCATGCCGACTGGCTATTGCCTTACATAAAATTGCGATAATGTGTCTCGCGCTCGCCAATTTTGTATATTCTAGCCAAGTAAAGGATTTGATTCCGTTCCTGCGGTCGTTTTGAAGCGATTGCGGGGGTTCTGGAGTTGTCCGGTGACGGGGTGGAATCCTTATGGTTTTCTTTGCCAGATGTCGCGAAACGGCATCGAAGCAATCTGCTTGAGGAATTATGCGATTATTTGTGCTACTTGTATGTTTGCTGTCGGTCGGCCTGTGGGCGCGGCCAATAAATGACGGCAACAAGCTGTTTGCCAAGGGCGACTATGCCGGCGCACTCGAAAGGTATATGAAGGCCCGCGAGGCCGAACCCGCGAACCCGCTTCTGTTCTACAATATCGGAACGTGCCAGTACAGGCTCGGCAACTATGAAGAGGCCAAAAAGGAACTCGAAAGTGCCGTGCGCATGCCGGATAAAAAGATGGCGGCGAAGGCCGCCTACAACCTGGCGAATACGCATTTCCGCATGGGCGAGAAGGCTGCCGAGGGCAGCGAACGCATTGCCGCCTGGCGCGAATCTGTGGCTTACTTGAAGAAGGCCATCGACCTCGACAACAACTTCGAAAACGCGAAGAAGAACGTCGAAATCGTTCAGCGCAAGCTGAAAGAGGAACTCGACAAGCAAAAAGAGAACAAGGACCAGAATCAGGACAACAACGACCAGAAGCAGCCGCCGCTTTCCGAGAAGGCGAAGGAAGTCCTGGCGCGCGCTCTCCAGCTCTGCAAGGACGGCAAGTACGCCGAAGCGAAGGAGATGCTCGAAAACCTGATTGCCGAAGACGAGACTGCGGGCCAGCTGAGCGGCCACGTGCAGCGCATCGATGACGTCATCGAAATCAAGGCCGGCCGCAAGCCCAAGGCGAAGATTGACGCCAGCAACACTGACAACGACTTGGAGGTGATCTGATGCGTTTGAGAGTTAATAGTTCTGAGTTACTAGTTACTAGAGATAACACTGGTTGTCATTGCGAGGCGACACCGAAGCAATCTCTTTCGTCTTTCGTCTTTCGTCTTTCGTCTATAGTTTTGCTATTGTCCGCAGCGGCTTTTGCCGCCCCGAAGTCGGCGAGCGCCTATTACAGCGATGCCGCCTTCCAGTACATCGAAAACCGCCTGCCCTCTGCCGAAATCACTTGCAACGAAGGCCTGCAATACTACCCGAACGACCAGAAGTTGCAAATGCTCCTTGACCGCATCAAGGAAGCCAAGGACGAGCAGAAGAACGAAAACAAGAAGAACGACAAGAACCAGGATAACAACCAGGACCAGAATCAGGATCAGAACCAAGATCAGGATAAGGACCAGAATAAAGACCAGCAGAACCAGGACCAGAACGGCGACGGCAATTCCAGCGGGTCGGAGAGTTCTTCAAGTCAGGGTGATGACCAGAATCAGGACCAGAATGGCGGCGGCCAGTCCAGCAGCAGCCAGGGCGGCGAAAGTTCCGACAGCAATGGCGGGCAGCAGCCCGAACAGCAGCCCGAGCAACCGCAGGAGAACTCCAGCGACAGCCAGGGTGGCGAAGACGAGCAGGAACAGCCCGTGCAGATGGGCGAGATGAGCCCCGAAGAGGCCGCGCAGCTCCTGAAGGATTTCGACGAGCAGAACGGCGAACGCAAGCCCTGGAAACCTATCCGCGGGCAGGCAAGGCCTGTTAAGGACTGGTAAGCCGAGAGTCGCGACGGCAAGCTTGCATTTTTCACCTCGGCCCTGTGCCGGGGTTTGTTTTTAAGGCTTTTCCCTTAAAGCCTCAGGACGACAACATTGTGGCAAGGGAATCCCTAGCACATATATATCAACTTGTCTAGTGTGCTTTTTAGCCGTTCCGACTTGATGATGAAATCTTTCTGCATTTGGGCATCGTATTTAAATGCGGGCGTGGGGAAGGTCTCGCTGAGTATCGAATTGTGCAAGTCTGCACCGATTTCTTTGAGTTGCTCGTGCTTGCATAAGTCGGCGATTCGGTCTATTTTTTGAGATATGATTCTCCATGCCAGCTGGATGTCTTTTTTGGAATTGTCGTCTAGGGCGACCTGCGTGTTGACATTCTCGGAAATTATATAGCCTATGTTCTGGATGCCGGTGAAGCATTCTTCGTGCAGGCGTTCTAAAAGCCTGTGCTTTTTTGAAGATGCGTCGCTTTTTGTTTGAAGTTCGGTTTGGACTGCATAACCGAGAATCACGATGAAGATGATGTAAAAGACGTCGCTTAAGCTGAGTTCCGGCTTGATTGTTATCAATGGCAGGTCATCGAGTACAATACCTATGCCGAATCCGACAAAAAGGCTGCATGCTGCGAGAATTATATGGCTTTTGTACTTGTTCATTTTTCCTCGACATTCTTTTGGTGAACTAGTCGAATTCCTTTGTGCTTATAATCTATAAAACAAAACGCGTTTTATAACAAATTATTTTTGTATATTCCCCCATATGACGCACTTCCCGCTTGCATTTTTTGCCATTTCTGCGGTATTCCTTGCCGCCTGTAGCGATAATCCTGCCTTGCCGAGGGAGGAGCCGGCGTCTTCTTCCGAGGTGGCGCTGTCCTCGGCTCGGAATGTGCAGTCTTCTTCCCAGGGCAATTTGTCTTCGGCTCGAGATGCGCAGTCTTCGTCCAGCGAGAATGGTGCAGCTTCGTCGAGCGAAGGCGGAGTTTCGGCCATCAGTTCCGCCGCCGAACCGGTTTCGAGCACGGTGCCGGAATCTAGTGCGGGCGAGGCGTCCAGTTCCAGCGTGGCTCCGGAGTCTTCCGAAGATGACGGCGACGACGGCAAGTGCACCGATTGCGACAGCTTTACCGCGGCCGACCCCGAACTCACCGAAAAGGGTGGCAAAGGCTCCGTGACGGTTTACGGGAGTACTGTCGTGAAAGAGACGAGCCTCGGTGGCGCCTGCAATTACGGGCAGACGAACATCCAGTACTATGCGGCTATCCATGTGAATGTTTCTCCTGGCGATGATAAGGGTCCTTGGGACGATGGCTTGGCGTGCGGCGGTTGCGTCCACGTGAAGGCGAGAACGCCCGATGGCTGGAAAGAAGTCACCGTGCGAATTACCGACAAGTGCCCCGACGCAAACTGCGGCGTGGACCTGGGCGGCGCTCCGGCCTATGATATCATGGGCAACCGAGAAGGCCGTTATTCCGGTGAATGGGAATTCGTGAGCTGTGAAGGCGTCGATGGCGTGTGGGGTGATTCCACTTCTATTTGGGTCAAGGACGGCGCAAGTGCGTACTGGAGCATCATTCAGGTGCGTAACCCGAAGGACATGGTCAAGACCATCTCAATTTACGGCGTGGATACGCGCGATTTCTATGAACTTGAAATGGTCGTGGGTACCGAGAATTTTTGGACGGTACCCCAGGCCGTTTTGCAGACCGATAACCGCTACCGCGTCGTGGTGAAGTACCGCACCGGAACCGATGACGAATGGCATATCAAGGGCTCCGAGCTAGCCGTGGGTGAGGCGAACCTGTACCTGCACGAGCATCGTTCTGCTCAATAGCGCACCCTGCAACGCTTATTTTTTTGCTAATAAACTGCTATCTGCTATTTTGTTGCAGATAGCTTTTTTCGTTTGTTCTATATTATAACATGGTTTTTAAGGTGAGCGTTTGGGAAGGTTGCTTGCATTCTATTCAACAGGAGGTTACGCATGAAAAAGATACTCTTGATACTCTGCATTCTTGCAGGGGCTAGTTTTGCCCAGATTAATGTTTCGCTCGGGTTCGGACAGTCTCAGGGCATAGTCGGTGTCGGGTACACCATGTTGGATGGTCATCTATCCGCAAACGTCCATTTGGCGGCCTACAACTCAGATTACGATTTTATGGGGGGTATCGGGGTTGCCTATCGTTTTACAGGTTTGACTGGCCCTTACGTATTCCATTCTTCGGAATGGATAACCGGTGAAATTGTTGGCTTCTCGGTAACGAATGTGGGCACGGAGGATGCGGAATACACTGAGCATAGGAGGGATATCAATTACTGGCGATTGGTATTTGGTTTGGGGTATCAGCACATGTTCTTTAAGCATTTCGGTGCGTATTTCGAGATGGGCTTCGAGTTCTATGCTGGCAATGGCGGCTATTACACCCATTTCGGTGCTGACTATGGAACGCTTGATAACGACCAATTCGTTTTCCCTGCCGGTATCGGCATAGTCTTCGAATTCTAAAAAAAGCGAAAAAAACAACAAAAAAAGCCGGTTTCGCGAGGAAATCGGCTTTTCGTGGATGATGCAGGGGTCGAACCTGCGACCCGCTGATTAAGAGTCAGCTGCTCTACCAACTGAGCTAATCATCCATTGTCGCTTGGACGTGCCCAATTATAGCAAAATCATGCCGTATGGCAAGGGTTTTGGCGGCATGTTCTAAAAATAAAACGTTTTGACCCGTCTTTCATCTAAAAGGAACCCTTTCCTGCATATTCACTAGTAACTAGTAACTAGTAACTGACAACTAAATTACTATATTCTCCCGCGTTGATTTTTATCAAACAGTTCACTTAATTAAATGGACACATTCCTATATGAATGAAACAGTACAGAATGCAGCCGATTCCGCAGTAGCCCCGGCCCCCGCCGCGGCCCCTGTCGCCGAAGCGGCTGTGCAGCAACCGGCTATCGTTGCAAGCGAACCGGCTGCCAAGGTGAAGGGCAAGTTCGACGAACAGCTCGGGCTCATGCTCCCCTCCGACGCAGCCCAGGTCCAGGCGCAGCTTTCTATGCCGGGCATGAGCGATGACATGGTTTACAAGATCGTGGAAACCCACGGCGGTAACCATGCGGTTCTCTACAAGACTTACGACCAGGCAGTGCTTGCCCGCGACGTGCGCGATTCCATCGAGAACGCCGCCGGCCACAAGGTTCTCCCCATCGCGAAGGCGAAGCTCGGGACCACCTACTGCAAGGGCGAATACTCCACCGAACAGGGCTGCAAGGGTGAATCCGACACCTTCGGCATCGGCTCCCTGGTTGAATTCCAGGCTACCGGCCTCATCGTGGTGATGTGCGTCATCATCGGCCTCACGGTGCTCTGCTACCTCATGAACTTCATCATGGCGAAGCTCGGCCTCAACAAGATCAAGGCTCCGGCCCCCGCGGTCAAGGCTGCTCCGGCTGCCGCCGCCGCTCCGAAGACGATCGCCCCGGCCCACTGCGACTGGGACCCGAACGCCAAGAGCGTCCACCCGGGCTTCACCAACAAGCAGCTCCAGGCCTTCCTCGGCATTGCCGCCGTCGCCGCCCTGGAAGAACACCCCGGCATGAGCAACGATACGTTCCTCGCCCTGGTGACCGCCGCTGCGACCCAGGCCATCGGTCAGCCCTGCCGCGTGACCGCCTACAAGAACATTAACTCCCCTGCTTGGACGATTGTCAAGTAAGGCAAACTTTTAAAACTTAACAGGCTTATAAGCCAGGAAAAATCAAAATGAAGAAAACAGTCCGTATCAGTTTCGAAGGCAAGACCTACGACGTCGAAGTTGAAGTTCTTGATTCCGCCGTCGCCGCCGCTCCGGCAGCCCCGGTTGCCGCTGCTCCCGCAGCCGCTCCTGCTGCCGCTCCCGCCGCTGCCGGTGGCACTGAAGTGAAGTGCCCGCTCGCCGGTTCCGTGTTCAAGCTGAAGGTCAAGGTTGGCGACAAGGTCGAAGCCAACCAGGAAGTGGCTATCATCGAAGCCCTCAAGATGGAAAACCCGGTCGTCGCTCCGTGCGCCGGCACCGTGAACTCCATCTCCGTCAAGGAAACCGATACCGTCGTCGACGGCCAGACCCTGATGACCATCGCCTAAGAGGTACAGATAAATGAGTTCACTCTTAAATTCGGTCGTCGAGTTCGCTTGCGATACCGGATTCGCATATGTCACCGGACCCATGGTGATCATGTGGATCGTGAGTTTCGTACTGATGTACTTGGCGATTGTCAAAAAGTATGAGCCGCTGCTGCTCTTGCCGATTTCCCTCGGCGCGCTGGCGGTGAACATCCCGAGTGCGGGATTCTACGATGGCGGCTGGAGCATCGAAGGTATGTTTACCCCGACTGCCGGCCTCTATTACTACATCAGCCAGGGTATCCACCTGGAACTCTTCCCGCCCATCATCTTCTTGGGCGTGGGCGCCATGACGGACTTCGGACCGCTTATCGCCAACCCGCGTACGCTCCTCCTCGGTGGCGGCGCTCAGTTCGGCGTGTTCGCGACCATGTTCTGCGCTGTGGCCCTCGGTGGCTTTACTCTCGGTGAAGCTGCTTCCATCGGTATCATCGGCGGCGCCGACGGTCCGACCTCCATCTTCACTGCGAACAAACTTGCAAAGCACCTCATCGGACCTATCGCCGTGGCGGCCTACACCTACATGGCTCTTGTCCCGCTCATCCAGCCGCCTATCATGCGCCTGATGACCAACGACAAGGAAAGGAAGATCCGCATGAAGGCTCTCCGCCAGGTGAGCAAGGCCGAACGCATCGTGTTCGCCGTGATGGTGATGATCGTCTGCATCCTCGTGGTGCCCGACGCTTCCGCACTTATCATCATGCTCATGCTCGGCAACATCTTCAAGGAAGCCGGCGTCGTGGAACGTCTCGTGAAGACCTCTTCCAACGAACTCATGAACATCGTGACTATCTTCCTCGGTACTTCCGTGGGCCTCACGATGTCTGCCGACATCTTCCTGAAGCCGCAGACCCTCATGATTATCGCCATGGGCGTTGTCGCCTTCGGTTTCTCGACCGCTGCCGGCCTCTTCCTCGCGAAGATCATGAACTGGTGCTCTCCGAAGAACCCCGTGAACCCGCTTATCGGTTCTGCTGGCGTGTCCGCCGTGCCGATGGCTGCACGTGTTTCTCAGGTGGAAGGTGCCAAGTATGACCCGCAGAACTTCCTCTTGATGCACGCCATGGGCCCGAACGTGGCCGGCGTTATCGGTACCGCAGTCTGCGCTGGTTACATGATTAGCCGTTTGTCGTAGTATTCGGCATATGCGAATCAAGGAATGCCCTCGGCAATGTGCCGGGGGCTCCTTTTTTATATTTGTACCGAGTAGTGTTAGGAGGAGTCATGTTAACTAAAAAAGTGTTCCTTGTTGCCGCAATCGCGATGCTTAGCGTATCTGCGAATGCCGCGAGGTTAATCGCCCCTAAAGTACCAGAAATAGTAGACGGCTGTTACCAGATTTCAACTGCCGCCGAACTGTATGGAGCGATGAACTCTTATACCTACGACTACAAGGGAAATTGTCTTAAGCTTGTCAACGATATCGTGGTGAACAGGAACGTTCTAGGCGAAGATGGCTCATTGAATGTAGCGGACACGGCGAACTTTATTCAGTGGGCGTCGCTGAGCAGATTCTCTGGCGTTTTTGATGGCCAGGGCCATTCTATTTCGGGTTTGTACGTTAACAACCCGAGAACAGCTAAGGTTGGACTTTTTGGTTCTTTTGGTGAAACTTCTCCAGGGAACAGAACTTGGGATGTAGAAATAAAAAACCTCCACCTTGAGGATGTTTATTTTAGGGCTTATTATGATGTAGGCGGTTTTGTAGGAGAGGTTAGGTCAGGTGTAAAAGTGACCATTGAACATTGTAGTGTTGATGGTGTAATTATAGCGGAAGCTGATGCTGCAGGTGGATTTGTTGGTGAAATCTATGATATTGACAGTAGCCTTGTTGTACTCAATAGCTACAATAGTGCCAGTGTGACCGCACAAGATGCTGTTGGGGGAATTGTCGGTGATGTATATGATGGGGAGGGCCGCATTGCTGTTGCGAATACGTACAATGTAGGCACTATTTCCGGTTGGTCGAACGTGGGCGGTATAATTGGATATCTTTATTTCGATGTGAAAAGTCTGAAATTGGCTAACGTATTTAACGTCGGATCGGTAAGCAAAGAGAATGGGGCGAAGCCAGGTGCCCCCATGATAGGGTATGGTTGGAATCTCAATGAAATGGATGCTGACAACGTGTTTTTCCTTTCTTCGGGAGAGAGCAAAGTCGGTGTCGCCATGACAGAAGAACAGTTCGCTAACGGTACGGTTGCTTCTATAATGCATGGTTATTACTACGGTGGCGTTGATGGCTCGGTATGGGGCCAGAATGTAGGGACTGATCCGCTGCCGAATTTTAGCGGAGTCGTTTCCGGTGCGGTGGATTTACCCACGATAACGCTCTCTCTTGATACGGGGAGCGCTGTTCTCTGGACGACGGAGATTGCGGCCGGATACCGCCATAGGATTCCCGATGTCATGCGCGAAAACTATGAACTTTTTGGTTGGTACGACAATGCGGAATTGACCGGTGAAATGATGACGCATGTTCCCGACACGCAAACGACCGACGTGAAATTCTGGGGCTATTATGAGCGCGTATACAAGGTGACATTGGAAACGAGCGGGGGAACGGTGCCTGTAGGCGGCGTGGAATCTTATGTACATACGCTAGGTGCAAAACTCCCGGGCGGGGCTTTGCGCGAAGGCTATATTTTTGCGGGCTGGTATGCCAACAGCGACTTTAGCGGAAACCTGGTTGATTCTATTGCTGCGACAGACGAGGGTGACAAAACCTTCTATGCAAAGTGGGTTGAAAAACGGACGCCGGGGAAGAATGCCGATGGTTGCTATGCTATTTCGGATGCCGGCGAACTCTATGGTTTTGCCGCAATGGTGAACGGGATGACAGGTGACCTTGCTGACCGTGAAGTCTGTGCAGTCCTTACCCAGGATATCGTTGTCAACAAAGACTTGCTGGACGCTGATGGTGTGCTCAATCGTGACAAGGCTGCCGCTGCCGAAAGGTGGAACCCGATTGATTCCTTTGTGGGCACGTTCGATGGGCAGATGCACACGATTTCTGGCCTGCTTGTTTTGGATACGTTGAATGAGGAAACTCCGGCAGAAGAGAAAAGGCCTGTCGGGTTTATCGCCAGCATGTGGGGCACGAAGGAAAAACCGGTCGTTGTAAAGAACCTGGGCGTTATCGGTTCGGCCTTTTTGAGCAGTGCGTATAGGGTGGGTGGTATTGTTGGATTCGTGATGGGGATTGGTCCTGGGGCTTGGTATGAAACTTTTGGGAAAGATACCGTATATGCGGAAATCAGGAATGTCTACAATGCATCTATAGTGTATGGCGGCGACGGCAATTCTTCTGCTGGAGGTTTAGTCGGTTTGGTGCAGTGGGACTCACACTTGTTCGTGGAAAACAGTTATAATCTCGGCATGGTTAATTCCGAAGACAGAGCTGCCGGATTGATTGGGGGTGGCGATGAGAAAAAATTCCGTATTGAGAACTGCTACAATGCGGGTGAGGTCTATGGCGAGCTGAGGAATCACCTTGTGATGAATGTTTGCTATGGCTGCGAATTTAAGGGCATAGTTTTCAACAGTTATTATCTCTATAGAAGTTTCTCGAACAGTAGGGGCGAAGTCGGCGGCCGTGCTGTAGATGAAGATGAATTTGCCGATGGAAGGGTTGCACTTGCCCTGCATATGGGCGAGAATGGCTCTATATGGGGGCAGAATGTCGGGGTGGATCCGTACCCGGTACTCTCGGGTACAGTTGAAAATTCTACTGCCACGTGGTACAACGTAACATTCCATACTTTTGAGGGCGATACGGCAACTTATTTCGATTACTATGTGGCGGGACTGCATAAACCATTGCCCAGAGACGTATCTGTAAAAGATGAAAACATGTTATTTGCTGGCTGGTACGCAAATGCCGATTTCAGCGGCGATGAGATTTTGAGTATTTATGATGATGATGAAGGCGACCTCGAATTCTTTGCCAAGTATGATTTGAAATCGTTTAATATTATTGTCCGTCCGAATAATTCGAACTATGGTAAAATTTATGGCCTTGTAAACGCTAACAGTGGCACATACAAGTACGGTACGAAAGTCACGTTTGAGGCTGAAGCATATAGTGGCTACGAATTCTATTACTGGGAAGATGATGTAGAAAATACGGACCCCATTCGCTCTTTTACGATTTTAGGCGATACGACGATTACGGCGCATTTTGGTGTGGCAAGATCTAGTTCTTCCAGCGTAGTCTCGTCCAGTTCCTCGTCTGCGCCCAAGTCCAGCAGCAGTTCTGCGAAGTCTAGCAGTAGTTCCGCTCCGAAGTCGTCTTCCAGCGTCACACCGCAGTCGAGTTCTAGTAACACAAAGTCCAGCAGCAGTTCTAGGCCCGCGGCGTCTTCTTCGAGTGTGAATTCCAAATCGTCCAGCTCGTGCAAGAATTGTTTCAGAGTGGGCTTGACTCCTGCTCCGCTTGCTCCCCGATTTGGCGTGGAAGTTGCCGGACGCAATATCTTGGTGACTGGGGCTTCAATCGGGCAAAGTTATGTGTTACTCGACACGCAGGGGCGCGTGCTGCGCAAGGGTAGGCTCGAAAGTGCGGTTGTTAGCATCCCGGTAAGCCATGCGGGCGTTTACTTGGTTCACATCAATAATCGGCTGAAACGCGTATCTGTGAGGTAGGATATGTTAACTAAAAAAGTGTTCCTTTTTGCCGCAATCGCCATGTTCGCGGTGTCCGCAAATGCCGCGAGGACGATTGCTTCGGAAGAGCCTGAATTTGTAGATGGCTGTTACCAGATTTCGACTGCCGCGCAACTGTACGGCTTTGCCGAGATTGTGAACGGCACGTTTGGGAACCTGACGGATTATGCGGGCCTCCGTGATAGCACCGCCTGTGGCAAGCTTACAGCCGATATCGTGGTGAACGAGAATGTCCTTGACGCCGACGGTGCGCTGAATGTAGCGGACACTGCTGAATTTGTGCCATGGGTACAGATTCGTGAATTCCTGGGCTCGTTTGACGGCCAGGGCCATACGATTTCGGGCCTGTACTTTTATTCTGATGACGTTGACCAGGTGGGGTTATTTTCTTCGGCGGGCTCGTATTCGGAGAATGCCGCTGCCATGGAAGTTTCTATCAAGAATGTCCGCCTAGTAGACACCTATTTCCATGCAAGTTATAACGTGGCCGGAATTCTCGGCGTTGATGAGTATTATGGAAAGGTGTCCATTGACCGGTGCAGTTTTGATGGAGTTATTGAGGGCGATGCGCAGGCAGGCGGCCTGGTGGGTTATGGTTATCGCAATCTCTCTATCACCAATAGCTTTAATGAGGGCCGCGTGAGCGCGGAGTATTATGTCGGCGGAATTATGGCTTTACTTGTCTCCTCGAATGTCTCGATAGTGAATGCCTATAATGTGGGGCCTGTTTCGGGTGATAGTTACTTGGGTGGAATTGTTGGTATAATTAATGGCAGTAATACACATTTGGTGAATGTCTTCAACGTAGGTCCCGTGAATGGGGCTTCAAGCGAATCTCGTGGCGTGGGTTCTGTGGCGGGAAGTGTCGGCAAATACGTTATCGAAAGTGGTATCGTAGACAACGTGTTTTCCCTTGCTCCGGGAATCGATACGGTCGGAGCCTCCATGACGGAGGAAGAGTTTGCCAATGGTACCGTCGTCATCTTGTTGCGGGATTATAGCTACGGCGGTATTGACGGCCTGGTATGGGGTCAGAATATTGGTTCTGATGCGCTGCCAAATTTCAGCGGAGTTGTCGTTGGTGGAGAACCGTTGCCTACGATTACGCTCAGTCTCGATACGGGCAGTGGTGACTCCTGGACAAAGGAAATCCTTGCCGGTTACAAGCTCAGGATACCCGATATTGAACGCGAAAACTACAAACTGTTGGCCTGGCATGCCGAAGCAAACTTTGAAGGCGAGCCCGTGACGCATGTCCCTGCGACGCAGACTACCGACGTGAAATACTGGGGCCATTACGAACGCGTGTACCGCGTGACGCTTGAAACCAATGGCGGCAAGGTGGATACGCTGGGCGTAGATTCGTATGTCCATACTGTCGGGGCGAAACTCCCGCGGGCCGTCTCGCGCGAAGGCTATGTCTTTGCCGGCTGGTATGCGGAAGAAGACTTCAGCGGGAATGCCGTCGATTCCATTACCGCAGCAGATGAGGGCGATAAGGTTTTCTATGCCAAGTGGTTCCAGACGAAAACTCCGGAAATGGACGAGAACGATTGCTATGTCATTTCGGATGCGGAAGAACTCTACGGCTTTGCCGCTATCGTGAACGGGACGGACGGTTACCGGCGCGATGCTGAGGCTTGCGCCGTCCTCTCGCAGGATATCGTGGTGAACAGGAACGTGCTGGACGACGAAGGTAACCTCAACAAGGCGGGAATGGCGGGGCGTATTCCGTGGAACCCGATTGACAGTTTCGAGGGAACATTCGACGGGCAAATGCATACGATTTCGGGCCTGTATTATAACGACCCGAAAGACCATAGTAAAAAGAAAGACGTCGGATTCTTCGGTGTCGTTGGAGGCGAAGAGGGAGCGCCCGCGGTCATACAGAACGTGGGTATTGTCGATTCGTATTTTGCAACGGATGCGAGGAGCGCCGGGGGTGTTGTCGCGCGTATCCAGAATAAGACCTTGTCGGTCTGGGCAAACTATTATGCCGAAATTAGGAATGTCTACAGCACATCCACCCTGGAAACTTCCGACAGTACTTTCTCGGTGGCCGGAGTTGTGGGGCATGTTGACAGGGGCGCGAACCTGCGCATTGAAAACTGCTACAATCAGGGGGCAATCCGTGGCTACAGGAATTATATTTCGGGAGTCGTTGGGTATGCAGGCCTTTCCGGCAAGGTCGTTATGGCGAATTGCTATAATGCAAAACCTGTCGGCTATGTGGTGGGTTCTTCCGGGGTGAGCCAGCTGATTGCCTATTCGTCGCTGTTGGAGAATGTCGCGGAGATTGTCAACAGCGTTTATATCGATTCGTCGAAATGGGAATTCGGGGGCACCTTGGCTCCGAAGGAACGCTTTGCCGACGGAACGGTTGCAGAAATGCTGCGCGAGGGCGAGAACGGCAGCGTGTGGGGGCAGAATGTCGGCGTGGATCCGTTCCCGCTGTTCTCCGGAGAAATCATGAATTCTGCCGCTGTCAAGTATAACGTGTCGTTCTATACCTATGAAGGTGATACGGCTGCTTATATTGACCATTACTGGGCGGGCGTGAAGACGAAACTCCCGTGGGCCGAAAGGGAAGGCATGTGGTTCAAGGGCTGGTACGACAACGCCATGCTTGGCGGGAAAAGCGTTTCGTACATTTCGGAATTGGATGAGGACGATTTGCGTTTCTATGCCAAGTGGGAACTGAAGACCTTTACCGTGCGCATCTTGAACAGCAATCCTGATCGTGGCCGTATAACGGGCCTTAAGTCGAGCTTGGTGTATACCTATGGCGAGTTTGTGTCGATAAAGGTGGAACCCTTTGATGGCTTCTATCTGAGCTACTGGAGCGACCTCGAAGGTGAAGCCGAACAGCCGCTGGTCCGTGAATTCTATGTCGATAGGGATACGACCATGATTGTATACTTCGGCAAGTATAGCTCAAGTTCTTCCAGCGAACCGAAGTCTTCTTCTAGCGTCGTGCCGCCCAGTTCTAGCAGCGCGAACTCGAGCAGCAGTTCTGCGAGGTCTAGCAGTAGTTCCGCTCCGAAGTCGTCTTCCAGCGTCACACCGCAGTCTAGTTCTAGCAGCGCAAAGTCCAGTAGCAGTTCTAGGCCCGCGGCGTCTTCTTCGAGCGTGAATTCCAAATCGTCCAGTTCTTGCAAGAACTGTTTCAGACTGGGCTTGACACCTGCTCCGCTTGCTCCCCGATTTGGCGTGGAAGTTGCCGGACGCAATATCCTGATAACGGACGCGCTCGATGCTGCGTCTGATTCCCGAGCTGCCGGCGCCTATGCGCTTTTCGACCTGCAGGGTCGCGTACTCCGCAGGGGAACTGTCGATGGGGCGAATTTCTCCATCCCGGTCGCGCATGCGGGAACATACCTTGTACGTATTGGTGCTAGCGTGCGGCGCGTGTCCGTGCGGTAGCGCCGTTTATACTTGTTTTATGGAAAACAGATTTTGTTTTATATAGTTCGGATTTTTGTTTTATAGTTTTCTAAAAATATTGTAAATAAGCATAAAAACGTCAAAAATTGCTGAAAATCGAAATTTTTGTTTTATGCAAAAGCTTGAAAAATGCCAAGAAAAAAGGTATTTTTGCATAGAAATGAAACCGGTAATCGAGTATAGAGACTATCGCGAGTATGTATTGGAATACTATCGCGAGCGCAAGCGCACTTCGGCTTTTACGTGGCGCGAGTTTGCCAAGATAGCCGGTTTTGCATCGGGCTCGTACTTGAAACTTGTCTGCGACGGAAGAACGCGACTCGTTGAAAAAGGTGCCGAGAAGACCGCTGCTGCCATGGGCCTGCGTGGCTTTGACTACGACTACTTTATTTTGATGGTCCGTTACGAAAACGCCAAGACGGAACTGTTGAAAAAGAAATGCTTCGAAGAAATGCAGGAACTGAGCGAGGCCAACAATGTGAAGGTCTTGGACAGCGATATGTATACCTTTTACGAGACTTGGAAGCATTCGGTGGTGCGCGAACTTGCTGTTGCGATGCGGGGAGCGAAACCGCTTGAAATTGCGAAGGCGTGTAGGTATCCGATTTCGGCGGCCGATGTAAGCGCCAGTTTGCAGTTTTTGCTGCGTTCGAAACTTTTGAAAAGAGATGCGCAGGGAAATTATTACCAGACGAAACGTTCGCTTACGACGGGCAGGATGAAGGTTGTTGCGCTTGCGGTGCATTCGCTTTTGAGGCAGATGGGTGAATTTGCGCTCGATGCTTTCGATTCGCTCCCGATTTCGGAACGCCACTTTAGCGGCCTTACCATGGGAGTGACTGCTGAAAGCTACGAGAAGGTCTTGGATGAGCTGGCGGAATGTCGCAAGCGCATCGTTTCGATTGTCGCGGCGGAAAAGCGCCCGGACAAGATTTGCCGCCTGAACATGCAGGTGTTTCCGCTGACAGAAAATTTAAATAGGGGTCCGGCCGAGTCGGGAAAAGGAGTGTAAGTTATGTCCATGCAAGGGATGCCGTTGACAAAGTGGATGCGAATTTTAAATGCCGTCGTGCTTGGTGCGACGTTCTGGGCGTGTACTGGCAAGAATACTGCGGGTACGAGCGAAGAGAGCGAAGGCCTCTACGCCGTCAAGGATTTGGAAGTTGCTGGTGTCACGCAGAAGGGTCCCTTTGTGAAGGGCTCCGCCGTGACGGTGCGGGGAATCGACTGCCAGACGATGAAACCCACGGATGAAATTTTCGAAGGCACGGTCAAGAGCGACAAGGGTGACTTTGCCATCGGAGGCGTGACGCTCAAGTCATCGTGTGCAATCTTCGAAGTGACTGGCCGGTACTTGAACGAACTTTCCGGCAAGGAATCGTCTGAGCAGATGACGCTCCGCGTGCTGACGGATTTGAAGAATCGCAAGACGGTCAACGTCAACATCCTTACGCATCTGGAATACGACCGCCTGAAATCACTTGTGGTCGGGAAGAAAATGACTTTGGCAGAAGCGAAGGTACAGGCGGAACGCGAAGTGCTGGCCGCATTTGACGTTGCTGCGACTGCGACGGAATTCGAGGACATGAATATTCTGGAACCGGGCAGCGACAATGCCGCGCTCCTTGCCGTGAGTGTGCTGATGCAGGCGGATGCCGACGTGGCAGAAGTCGCTGAACGCACGGACAAGGCCGCCGCTTCCCTCGCGAGGAACGGCCTGTGGGATGATGCCGAAGCGAAGAAAGAAATAGCGGACTGGGCGCTCGGTGCCGAGGCTAGTGGCGAACTCGAGGCAATCCGCAGGAATATCAAAGGCTGGAGCGATGCTGGTGTGGCTCCCTCTTTCGAAAATATCGTGGAGAATTTTGGCGAAGCCGCCGGCAGGAATCCTTACTTGAATCCCGAGGTGGAATACGATTCCCTTGTGGACGTACGCGACGGACGGGTCTACAGCGTCATGAAAATCGG
This sequence comes from Fibrobacter succinogenes, assembly GCA_902771595.1. GTDB lineage: Bacteria > Fibrobacterota > Fibrobacteria > Fibrobacterales > Fibrobacteraceae > Fibrobacter > Fibrobacter succinogenes_C. The sequence goes on from CACXXH010000003.1 coordinate 75,675, forward strand.
AGGACAGGTTTGGATGGCGGAGAACCTGGACTACTTCGATACCGTGGCGGTGCCCGGACTCAGGGACAGCAGCTGGTGCTACGATAACAACTCTGCAAAATGCGCGGAGGCGGGGCGCCTTTACACCTGGAGTGTCGCGAGGGCGGCCGTTTGCCCCGACGGTTGGCACTTGCCCGATACGACGGAATGGAACGCCCTGATAGCGGCGGCTGGCGGGAGTTCGGCTGCGGCATCGGCACTCAAGTCGCCTGCAGGCTGGGACGACGGAAACGGTACGAACAGCTCCGGTTTTTCGGCGGTCGCTGTCGGTGAACGCTACCGCAGCGGCTCGTTCGATTCCGAAGGGCTGAAGGCGTACATGTGGAGTGCCGATAACGATCCGGAAGATAATCAGTCCGCTTATGGAATCCTTATCGGGAGCGATGACTCGGTCACTTTGAAGAGTTTTCCCTTGGCGAACGGGTTTGCGGTCCGTTGTGTAATGGATTAGGAGAGTATTTATTATGTCAATGATGTCGGTGAGGAACGCCATGAAAACCAGGCTTGCTTTTGTAGCCGTCCTGTCGCTATTTGCGGTTTGCTCGTTCGCGGCGAACGGTACCATGAAGGGCGACGGTTCTGCCGAAAAGCCTTTCCAGATCGAGGATTACGAAGACCTGAAGGCGATAGGCAAGGGCGCCTACCTGTATTCTTCGAACTAATCGACGCTTCGGCCTCCAAAAATGAAATGTGCAACGAGGACGGCTGTAACGGCTTTATCACTATCGGCAAGAAGAAGGATGCCGCCGACAGCACGGCCTTCTGGGGAACTATCGACGGCCAAAACCATACGATTAGCAATTTGACAATCTGGCTCCCTTGCGAACAGGATGTTGGCTTTATCTACGCACTTGTCGGTTCTGTCAAGAACTTGAATTTTGACCATCTCCATGTGACGGGGAGGGTGAGTGAATCCAACCATGTGGGTGGCGTTGTCGCAAGGCTTGTCGGTACGATTGAAAATGTACATGTGACGAACGGTTTTGTTCAAGGGAAGAAGCGTGTCGGTGGAATCGCTGGATGTGCGATGAGGGCTATCGGGTATTCCGGTATGAAACCTGTCTTGAAGGATGTTTCGTTCCAAGGAGAAATCAAGGGTACAGAACGGGTTGGCGGAATTGTGGGTGAAACAGACGAGGCGACAATCGATAGCGCCGATGCCGATGTGAATATCATTGCTATGGACGGGCGTGTCGGCGGTATTGTCGGGTTGAATGACGGGCGTATTGCTAACAGCCGTTCCAAGGGAACGATTGTTCCGGGAGCTGTTTCTGTGAATAATGCCGGTGGCATCGCCGGAGAATCCGAAGGTGATGTTCAAATGTGCGTGTCTACAATGGACTTGGTAAATTACGGCTATGAATTTGATGAAGATATTGGCGGCATTGTTGGCGATAACGATAAGGGAATGGTAAGCCATTCGTATGCCATTGGAAAAGTAGAAGGAGAACGCTATGTGGGTGGAGTTGTCGGGAGCGGAGGCGTTGTACAGAGCTCGTTCGCCATGGGCGAGGTACGCGGAAACTACAAAATCGGCGGCGTTGCAGGTGCCGATGCTTCTATTTTTAATTCCTATGCGGCAAACAAGGTCTTGGGCGATTCGCTTGTAGGCGGGCTTATTGGTTATTCGCCCGATACAATTTTTAGCTCCTACTGGAATACCGAAATTTCGGGACTCGATACGAGTGCAGGCGGCACGGGGCTTTCTACCGCGAAGATGATGAAGCTCTCGTCGTTTGCGGGCTGGGACACCTTGGGCTATGACGAGTATGTCGTTGACGGTACGGATACATGCGAATACTTTATATATGCGGAAGCCTGCTATTCGCTGACGGGAAACTTTATTCGTGACTGGGACATAGACGAAGGCAAGTCTTTCCCGTACCTGGCGAACAACCCCTATTCGAAAAAGTCGTTTATCCCGATTGCGACTCCGACTGTGGCGGCAAAGTGGCAGGAACGGCCGCCTGTTGCCTCGCTTACCGAGGTCGATGGCGAACTTGTCGGCGAGTGGCTTGATTGGGTGAATCTGGGCGATAAATATGATACCGTTAGTGGCGATTATATAAGTTATATATTAAGGAGAGATACGCTCTACTATGGCTATAGAATCGGCGTGGTAAACGAGGGCGATACCGTCTGGGGTACGTCGAGCTACGTGGCTATCCCGAACAGGATTGAAATATCGACATACGGGCAACTCCAGAAGATTGGTCACGATATCGCGTACCCGCTTATTGCAAATTACGAACTGACTGCCGATATCGATGCCGCGGGCCAGAAGTTCATGCCTATCGGCGATAGCGTACATGTGTTCTATGGACATTTTGACGGAAAGAATCACACCATCAAGAATTTGGTAATAGACGAACCGAATCGCGACTTTACGGGCATGTTCGGGTATGCCGAGAGTGCTACGATCGAGAACCTGACGCTCGAAAACGCGAAGGTGGTCGGTTCCTGGGTGGTGGGCGCTTTGGTTGGCGAAGGGCGCGGTGTCACTGTGCGCCATGTCGTTTCTTTGAACGGCGATGTCGCTGGCGAACACTCCGTGGGTGGCCTGGCGGGTTCCTTTATCGGTAGTAGCATGGAATTTGTCGGGACGACCGGAAAGGTCAAGGGTACGGAAAATGTCGGTGGCATTATCGGCTACATGAGGGGCAGTACTAAGATGTCCGATGCGTTCTCTGTTAACGTCATCAAGGGGTTCGAAGATGTCGGTGGCGTTATCGGCTATAGCTATGACTATGGCGATAAAGGAAGGCCGAAGATCCATCGCGCTTATTCGGCAAGTATGTTCAAGGCGCCCAAATCCGCTGCCAAGGGAATTCTCGGGGGCCTCAATGGTTATGTGATAGATGACACTACATGTTTCTTTGACAGCACTGTTGCAGGGATTGACGATGGTGGCAAGACGACCGCGGAGATGCTGAAGCAGTCGACGTACTATGGCTACGATTTTGGAACGGTCTGGCAAATCCAGGAAGGCGTTTCTTACCCGTACTTCAAGGGCATGGACCCGATACTGCCGGGCACGCTCGAAGACGACGGTACGGTGAATGTGCTCGCCGGCGCCGGAACGGCTGCGAATCCCTACCAGATTCACGATTACGACGACCTCAAGTATATTGGCAAGTACGAATATCGTCTTGACCTGCATTACAAGGTGATGGGTAACATCAATGCATCGTTTTCGGCGCAAGAAAACTGCAATGCCGACAGTACCGTGTGCAAGGGCTTCGAGCCGATTGGCGAATTCAGCGGTGCGTTCGACGGCAACAACAAGGTTATTTCGGGCCTGAATATCAACCGTCCCGACGAGGATTCTGTGGGCCTGTTCCGTGCGTTGGCTAGTGGCGCCAAGGTGAGCGGCATTGTCTTTGATACGGCTTCGTATTTTAGGGAAAACTACTCGTACAGCTCTGGTGCCATCAAGGGAGTTATCCGCGGCAAGAACTATGTCGGTGCTCTCGCCGGTGTCGATAACGGTGCCGCAATAGAAAAAATTTATGTGAAGAACAGGGTTCTGGGTGAAAACTATGTTGGCGGCGTTGTCGGCAAGAAGACTTCGGGCTCCATTGCCCTGAGTGCGTCGAGAGACACCGTTTCTGGAGCGCAATATGTGGGTGGCTTTGTGGGTAGCCTTAATAAGGCTGTCGTATCGGATTGCTACTCGCTTGCTGCGGTTTCGGGAACAAAGAATGTCGGCGGATTGGCGGGCTACTCCAATAACGCGATAGTGAAGAATTCCTATGGTGCAGGCAATGTCACGGGAACATCCAAGCTTGGCGGCCTCGCGGGCGAAGATGTAAAATCCACTTACACGTCGGCTTACTACGACAGTACGTTGTGGCTTATTACCACGACCGCGGCAGGCGAACTTCGTACCACGCATCAGATGGTCAAGCAGGAAAACTACCAGGGTTGGGATTTCGAGAACACCTGGAAGATTGCTGCCGATACCACGTACCCCTACCTGACTTGGATTACAAAGGCCTACTACTTGGGAAGTACGATCAACCAGAAGTACTCTCCCGACAAGTACAGGGATTCGACGATGATGCACATTGCCGGTTCCGGTACCGAAAGCGACCCGTTCATTATCAAGACCTATAGCGACCTGAAATCGATTGGACTCGGCAAGTACAAGCTTTCGGCGGTTTACCGTCTGGGCAACGATATCGACGCTTCCGCTTCCAAAAACGAAAGGCTTGACTACTACTCGACCGGCTTCAAGTCTATTGGCAATGTTCGCCGCTACATTACCGGAATTGACATTCAGGATACTTCCAAGGTGTTTACGGGTAAAATTCATGGTGCCGGGCATTCCATTACGGGCCTGTACATCAGCGCATCGCAGTATTCGTATTATGGAGCCTGTTTTATCGATTCGATAGGCGAGGGTGGCGTTGTTGATAGTTTGTCCTTAATTGACTTTGAAATACATGGGCAATACGCTGCAGGCTTCGCAATGCTGAATAATGGGACTATTAAGGATGTGTCCGTTAACGGGACGGTCGAAGCGTCCGATGTAGGCGTGGGTCTTGTAGAAACCAACAACGGTACTATCGAAAATGCTTTGCTTACAGGAATGGTTTATTCGGAGAATAAGAAAAAATACTATGACGTCATGTTGGCGGGATTCGTCAATGAAAATAGCGGCGTTATAAGGAGTGTCAGGGGCGACTTGACTGTCAAGGGCGCAATACACGGCGGTGCCGGAATCGCGTTCGAAAATACCGGAAAGATCGAAGATGTGAAGGTGAAGGCCGAACTTGATTTGGGTGGCAGCCATGCGGCCGGTATCGTAGCGGTGAACAGCGGTACTGTATCGGCATGCTCCGCCTCGGTAAGCATTGCGGCGGACTCCTCTGTGGGCGGCATTGTGGGCGACAACAGCGGCACCGTGTCGGCATGTAATGCCTCGGTGGACATTACGTCTAAAGGCTCCTACGTGGGTGGCATTGCGGGCAAGAACAGCGGCACCATATCGGCATGTACCACTTCGGTAAGTATCGAGTCTGAAGGCTCCTATGTGGGCGGCCTTATCGGGCGTGACGAAGGAATTATCGAAAAATTCGCCGTGACGGGGGCAGTAAAGGGCCTCGACTATGTCGGCGGATTTATTGGCGATGCCGATGGCAAGAAGGACTTTGCCTCGCTCCATACGGCGATGGATGTAGCGGGCAGGTATTATGTTGGCGGGCTTTTCGGCAAGACCAGCAGGAAAATTTCTAAGTCGTATACGACCGCGAATGTCAAGGGGACTAGGGGTTGGCCTATGGACAATTATGACGGGGCTCGTGTTACCGGTGGGCTTGTAGGCTTTACCAGTGCGGATATGGATAGTTGCTATTCTACAGCTTCTGTTGAAAAAGGTGGCGGTCTTGTTGGCGTTATCAGGGCGACCCTCACAAACAGCTATGCATCGGGAGAGGTGGTTGACGGCTCGGGCCTAGTCAGTGGCAATATGGGTGTGATTCGCAACTGCTACACAACGGGCCATGTTGCAGGTGGTACGGGATTTGTCGGCAAGAACATGGCAAGTGCGGTTATAGAGAATTGTTACTCGACTGCAGATGTAGAAACTGGCGCGGGCTTTGTCGATTACAATAAGGGCACCATAAATAAATGCTATGCTGCGGGTACAGTAAAGTCTTCTAAGGGTTCGTATGTTACTGGATTTGCAATAAACAATGGCGGTACCATTACGGAAAGCTACACCACGATTGATCTCGAAAATGGAGACGCTGGTTTTGTGTGGCAAAATGAACCGGGAGGCCTGATAGACCGGTGCTATGTGACGGGCGACATTCACATATCTACTGATGGCGGCGGCGGATTCGTTTTTAGGAACGACGGTACCATTAGGCGCAGCTTTGTCACGGGCGACGTATACGCAGAAACAAAGAGTGAAATTATCTATAAAAGCGGACTCAACAATATAGGCACTTACTATATTGGCGGATTTGCTTCGGTCAACAACAAGGAAGGCGTCATCGAGATGTGCTTTGCTACGGGCGATATCGAGGGCCGCTTCCATTATGCAGGCGCATTTGCCGGGAACAACAAGGGTGCCATAAACAACTCCTATGCTACGGGCAACCTGAAGCGCCATGCCGAATTCCTTGACGACTCCTCTATGACGGAAACGAAGATGTTTAACATTGGAACCTTTATCGGCGAAAACGAGGGCAAGGTGGATTACGACTATGCCACAGGATACTTTGAAGACTACGATGGAAAGCGCTATTGTGCGACGCTGGCGAGTACTGGCGGCGGAGTTGCCTTCTATTACAATAGTGATTCCTGCACCACCATTAGGGAATCCATATGGGTGGGCAATGCAGTGAGCGACGCGGCCCTGCATAAAAAATCGACCTTCAAGGATTTCGACTTCGATTCCGTCTGGTACATCAAGGATGGCAAGAGTTACCCGCAGCTTCGCGGGATGCCCAATGTCCCGTATGTGGGTGCGGAGAGCTTGAATTACGGCAAGGGAGGAATCACTGCGCAACATGTCCTCGGCACTTTGCGTGATAGGGCCATCGTGGCGGATACTTCTTATGCCCTGGTAATCTTGCCCGATTCTGCAAGCAAGGCATTGCTCGATTCGCTTGAGAAGCAGGGCAAGAAGGCAGGTGGCGATTACACAGTTGATTACCGCGTCGGCGTCGCTGTCACGGGCGATACCATCTGGAGCAAGCCCGCAAAGGCATCGCTCGCCATAGAAAAGTCGACGGGTGTCGTCGCACCTCAGGTTGTGAAGGCGGATTTCAATGCGGCTCTCGACGGCGCGAATGTTGCGCTCCGCTTCGGGCTTGCGTCTGCCGGTGCGGTGAAGTTCAGCCTGCTCGATGTGCAGGGCCGCGTGGTGCGTTCGTTCGAACTGGGCCGTCGCGCTGCCGGGACCTACTTCGAGACGCTTGCGGTCGAAAACCTTGCCCGCGGACGCTATATCGGGATGCTACAGGTAAACGGCAAGGTCAATCACAAGGTGTTGATGCTGAAAAAGTAGAGTCCACTTTGCTGGAAAAAGAATCGAGGCCCGCTGCAGCGGGCCTTTTCGGTATTCCTGAATTAGTCCGATTTTGCGCCATGTTCTGGGAACATGAAATTCATGTTCTAAAATGCGAAATTTTTTGAAAAAACAAAAAAAGTGGTAAAATTTGCTCAAAAACATAAATTTTATGTTCCAAATCGCAAAAATAGACCTATATTTGATACCATGAAGGAAATAGTTGAATATACAGATTATCGCAAGTTCATCCAGGACTACTACGATGAACGCAAGCGCTGCTCCGCATTCTCTTGGCATGCATTTGCCCAGAAGGCGGGCTTCTCTTCGGATGTCTACCTGAAGTATGTCTGCGAGGGGAAAAAGAATTTGAGCATTGCATCGGCGGGTTCGGTGGCAAGCGCCATGGGGCTGGTCGGTTTTGAGTACGATTACTTTATCTTGATGGTATCGTATGCACATGCCAAAAGTGATACTGCCAAGCGTGCCGCGTTCGAGGAGCGCTGCGCGCTCGCGCAGGCGCACAAGATTCGAGTGCTCGGGAAAGAAGAGTTCGATTACTTCAAGTCGTGGAAGAACTCGGTAATTCGCGAATTGGCTCCGCACATGCCGGGGGCGAAGCCGCTCGAAATGGCCCGCGCCTGCAAACAGAAAATCACGGCGACGGAAGTTTCCGAAACGCTCGACTTCTTGGTGAAGGCGAAACTCCTGAAGAAGGACAGGAACGGAAACTACGTCCAGACGGACAAGGCCATTACGATGGGGGACATGGATGTGGTGCCGGTGGCGGCTCGCGACTTGCAACGGCAAATGGGGGAGCTTGCTGTGCAGTCGTTGAACCTGCCGCTTTCGGAGCGCGTCATGTCGGGTTACACGCTTGGTCTTACGGACCGTGCCTACGAGCGGATAAAAAAGGAAATGAAGGATTTCTACCGGCGCGTCGTGGCGATTGCGACCGAAGAAGACGAGGCCGATCGCGTGTACCGTCTAAACTTGCAGCTGTTCCCGATGAGCGAACGTCTGGGGAATAAAAGAGGAATTTAAAAGGAGGAGTTCTCATGAAAAAGTGTTGTATCAAAAAGAGGTCGATTATGAAGTGGAATCGAGTTTTGGGATGCCTTGCTGCGGGGGCCATGTTATGGGCTTGTTCCGGAGGCGAATCGAAGGATATCGTTGGCGGCGCTTCGGGCGATTCGGGCATTATTGCGCTTAAGGACAAGAATATCGCGGGCGTAGCGCAGAAGGGGCCTTTTGTCAGGGGTTCCAGCGTTGTTCTCAAGGAGACTTCCAAGGCGGGAAACTTGAAACCTACCGGCAAGGAGTTCTTTGCGACAACCCGCAGCGACGATGGCGATTTCCAGATTGAGGGCCTCAATTTGGAAAGTCAGTACGTCAGGTTGACCGCGACGGGTTATTACAAAAGAGAAAAGACGGGTCAAAATTCGCGCTGCCAGATAAGCCTGAATGCTTTGGCGGACATAAGCGAGATTGATCACGTAAACATCAATATCCTTACTCATCTAGAATATGATCGTACGCTTGAGCTCGTCAAGGAAGGGAACTCGTTTGACGAAGCTAAAAAGCAGGCCCATAGGGAATTGATGCGAGTCTTTAATTTTGAATATCTTGTAGATGAAGGTAAATCGGAAAGCTTGGATGTCACCGGTGACGGAGAAGCTGACAGGGCTTTGGAAAAAATCAGTAGCTTTATAGATGACCATACTGACTTTTATGCTGATGACTGCTTTGGACACGATAAATGTGCTTCTTTAGACTATTGCATGCGAATACAAGAGTTCTTGGATACTTTTTTCGAAATTCTCGATGGGAATGGTCCTGACCTGACTGTTTTATTATTGCAAATGGATATGAATCACGAATTTGGGAGGAATTAATATGTCTAAAAAAATGAATTGCATATTCTCTCTGCTTGCAGCGGGCGCCATGTTGACTGCGTGCAGCCAAATGGGTTCCGAAGCATCGGAATCTACAAGAACCATCTCCGGAACCTCGCAAAAGGGGCCATTCGTAAAGGGAACCGAAGTCACCCTTTATGGCATGGACGAAAAATTACTCCAAACAGGCTCGCATTACTCAACAAAAATAGACAACGATAAAGGGAAGTTTTCCCTGAAAAAGATTCCCTTGGAAGAACGCTATGCCTGGCTCAATGCGAATGGATATTTTATTGATGAATTTTTTGCAGAGAAATCGGAGCAAACGATCTCGTTGAATAGCCTGGTGGACTTGCAGAATACAGATAAGGTCAACATTAACGTTTTGACTCATTTGTCATTCAATCGAATTCGCTACCTGGTCAAAGAGGGGATGACTGTTGGTGAGGCGAAAAGACAAGCCGAGGCCGAAGTGATGAACGTCTTCGGATTTTCGGGAGAGGACGAGTCTTTCGAACAGCTTGACATTCTTAGCGGTGGCGAGGGCGACGCCAAACTTTTGGCGATTTCCTTGATCGTGCTTTTTAACGGCGATGTTGGCGCTGTCACGGAACTTATGACGTCGCTCTCGTTAGATTTGGAAACAGATGGCGTTTGCGATGATACAGTCCTTGTTCGCAAATTGAAGAATCTTGCCTCTTCGCTTGCGCATAAAGGTATTAGTGAACGAATCCGCTGGAATATACGGAACATGGGGGCTACGGAAATTCCCGATTTCCGAAAGTACCTCATACAGTTTGCGTCCTCTTGGGATTCGACGTGGGAAAGTTGCAGTAATCAGAATGAAGTTGTGTATACTATCATGCTTGAAGAGCCTTATTATTCGATAATGTCTGGACGTTATGTTATGCCTTTTAGAGCTATTTGCCGAGATGGCGTATGGAAATACTATAACGGAATAAGGATGGATGGCAAGAGTCCCGTCGATACGGTGGGAAAGTATGGTACCTTAGTGGATGAAAGGGATGGGCGTGTCTATAAGACCTTGGACGTTGAACTGGATGACGGTCGTGTGGTCACTTGGATGGCTGATCTTTTGGAATATGAACCCAAGAGCAGCAAAGGTGATTATAAATATATACCTGGAGTAGGCCGAGAATATTCGCCATGTCAGATTTTAGGACGAAGTGATAATGGTTCTTGTGAGGAATTGGACTCTGAAATGAACGATCGTATATTTGGTAAAGAAAAAATTCAAGGCATCTGTCCTGATGGTTGGCATATTCCTATAGATCGTGAATGGATGGAGCTGTATGATTTTATTTCGGATGGATACCGTTGGGAGGTTGCGGAATTATTGGTTCAGTCACAATATGTTGATCCGGAAACAGACGTTTCTTTAGGTGTAAATATGTATACGGTGGGTTTTAGGAATAACTATAGTATCAGTGAGCGTGAATTCCCCGGGTATGATTATCCCCGTGAGTTTGCTACCCGCGAGTTTGCAATACATGGTTTCGAGGTGAGTTTTACGAATAGAAGCACTTGGCTTTGGCGGCAGGCTAAAGAAGTTCCCGATTTGTATTATGAACTTCATCCTGACGAACATTACGGTTTGCGCTGCGTGAAGGACTAGGCTGTATCAAAAATATTTCTCCTATAATCTAAAAGCGTTCTCCGCTACAACGGGGGGCGCTTTTTCCGTGTTGCCGTTTTTTTTGGCCATGTTCTTGGAACATGAAGTTCATGTTCTAAAATGCGAAATTTTTTGAAAAAACAAAAAAAGTGGTAAAATTTGCTTAAAAACGCAAAATTTCATGTTCTATTTTGCGAAAATAGACCTATATTTGATACCATGAAGGAAATCGTTGAATATACAGATTATCGCAAGTTCATCCAGGACTACTACGATGAACGCAAGCGCTGCTCGGCGTTTTCTTGGCACGCATTTGCCCAGAAGGCGGGCTTCTCTTCGGATGTCTACCTGAAATATGTCAGCGAGGGGAAAAAGAATTTGAGCATTGCATCGGCGGGTTCGGTGGCGACCGCCATGGGACTGGTCGGTTTTGAATACGACTACTTTATCTTGATGGTATCGTATGCGCACGCCAAGAGCGATACGGCCAAGCGGGCCGCATTCGAGGAACGCTGCGCGCTCGCTCAGGTGCACAAAGTTCGAGTGCTCGGGAAGGAAGAGTTCGATTACTATAAATCGTGGAAGAACTCGGTAATCCGCGAATTGGCTCCGCACATGCCGGGGGCGAAGCCGCTCGAAATGGCCCATGCCTGCAAACAGAAAATCACGGCGACGGAAGTTTCCGAAACGCTCGACTTCTTGGTGAAGGCGAAACTCCTGAAGAAGGACAGGAACGGAAACTACGTGCAGACGGACAAGGCCATCGTGATGGGGGACGTGGATGTGGTGCCGGTGGTGGCTCGCGACTTGCAACGGCAAATGGGGGAGTTCGCTATACAGTCGTTGCCCTTGCCGCTTTCGGAGCGTGTCATGTCGGGCTACACGCTTGGCCTTACGGACCGTGCCTACGAGCGGATAAAAAAGGAAATGAAGGATTTCTATCGGCGCGTCGTGGCGATTGCGACCGAAGAAGACGAGGCCGATCGCGTTTACCGCCTGAATTTGCAACTGTTCCCGATGAGCGAACGCCTGGGAAAAAAAAGAAATTAGAAGGGAGAAATTCTCATGAAAAAGTGTAGTATCAAAAAGAGGTCGATTATGAAGTGGAATCGAGTTTTGGGATGCCTTGCTGCGGGGGCCATGTTATGGGCTTGTTCCGGTGGCGCTTCGGGCGAATCGGGCATTATCGCGGTCGAGGACTGGGAAGTTGTGGGCGTGTCGCAGAAGGGGCCGTTCGTTACGGGTTCCGCGGTGACCGTGCAAGAACTGGACGGCATTACGCTCAAGCAGACCGGCAAGAGCTTCAAGGGTTCCATCAAGAGCGACAAGGGCGACTTTGCTATCAAGGACATCAATCTGGAATCGCAGTACGCGATGCTCGAAGCGAACGGTTATTATCGCGACGAGATTTCTGGCAAGAAGTCTTCGGGCACGGTGACGCTGCGAGCGCTGACGGATTTGAGCGACAGGAAAAAGGTGAACATCAACCTGCTCACGCACCTGGAATACGAACGCGTGATGTACCTGGTTTCTAAAAAGAAAAAGTCCATCGCCGATGCGAAGGCGCAGGCTGAAAAAGAAGTCCTGGCTTCGTTCGGGATCGAGGGCGACTTTGGCGAATCCGAAGACCTGAACATTTTCGAGTCGGGCGACGGGAATGCGGCGCTGCTCGCGGTGAGCGTATTGATGCAGAGCAACGTGGATGTGGCGGGGCTTACCGAGCGCATTGGCGAGTTTAGCATTGCGCTTGCGGAAAGCGGCAGCTGGGACGATGCCGACACCAAGACCGCGATTGCGGACTGGGCCTGCGATGTTGACTTGAAGGGCTCGCTTTCGAAGGTGCGCAAGAACGTGGAAGACTGGAAATATGCGGACTCCGTGCCTGCATTCGAAAAGTATGTCGCGAATTTCTGGTGGGACAACTACGGTCTTGGCGTGTGTAACAAGAAGCGCGAAAACGAGACCAAGCGCAACATAAACAAGCTCAGCAAACTTTACGACGAGTACTTCGTGTGCGAAAATGGGCGCTGGCATATTCCGGGTGATGAACCTGGTTCGAGCAGTAGCAAAACTGAGCCCGCCGAAGCATCGAGTAGTTCCGGAGAAGGGTCGTCGAGTTCTCTTTATGATCCGTTTGTCAGTTCTTCTTCGAGTGAACCCGAAGATACGATTCCGCCTCTTCCTGCGGAACTGGACTTCCTCGATACTACATATTCGTTCGACGGCTACAGAAGCTTTGGCGACGGCAAGCAGGAAGTGTGGTTCCTCACCTCCCCGGGACGACTGGTTAATAGCCGTGAAAGACGGGATTCCATCGCGAGTGCGCTGGTAAATCTGATGGGAACGCGTGGATTTGCTTTTGAAGGCACCATAAATAATGATTCCTTGGATACCGTGACCTGCGATACTCTGTCATATGTCTATTCGTTTGAAAAAGAAAACGTTGTCTACAAGATTTACATCACGAAAGAATTAGGTATGGGCATTATGTATGGCTCCAGCTATTTCTTCAAGGTGAAGGTCGTGGTGCTGAAGGACGGCTTCGAGGAAATGCCGACGACTGATTATAGCTCGATACGCTTCTTTAAGGATTTCCCGGAAGAACTTGCCTTTATGGAAGAATATTCCTCGACGAAGGTCCGTGCAGATTATGATGACGATTCCCTTATGATTAGGTGGCAGTTCCGTCGGAACGTCGATTCGACAAAATCGCAGCAGTACCAGTTCCTTCCTGAACTGGCAAAAGAAAAGGCTGCCGAGGAGGCGTTTGAACCGTTTCTGGAAGCCTTGCCCGATAACGGTTTCACGTTTGTGAAGTCGGATTCGTTGGGGAAGAATTCCAATATGAGCAATCCGGTTGTTGTTCGCTATTTTTACGAAATGGAAACGCCTGCGGCGAAGTTTGTGCTTGAAGCCGAGTTAGGGACTATCGGTTATCCGTTTTTTGGAGTGACGTATACGTTTAAGTATGGCTATACCGTAGATATCAAAGTTTACTATAAGCAGAAGCCGGAACACAAGGAAAAATCCGAATAAAGATTTGTTTGAGGAGAAAAGAGGTGAAGACCCCGCTAGGATGCTAGCGGGGTTTTTCTAATGCCGTTTTGTGTTCCTGGAATACATTTTGTGTTCTTATTTTTGCTTAATTTTTTGAAATTTTTATGAAATTGGTAAAATTAGCAAAAAATCGCCAAATTTGTGTTCTGAAATGTGTTATTTGGCTATATTTGTAATCATGAAAGCAATCATAGAATACTCCGATTACCGCAAGTTCATTCAGGACTATTACGATGAGCGAAAGCGTAGCTCGTCGTTTACCTGGCGGGATTTTGCTCAAAAGGCGGGTTTTTCGTCTGCGGTTTATCTGAAGTATGTTTGTGAAGGGAAAAAGAGTTTGAGTGTGGGTGCCGCTGGTTCTGTTGCAAATGCCATGGGGCTTGCTGGGTTTGAACATACGTACTTTGTGCTGATGGTTTCGTATGCGCACGCAAAAGGGGACGCTGAAAAAACTGCGGCGTTCGAGAAAAGGTGTGCGCTTGCGAGGGCGCATAAGGTGCGCGTGCTGGGCGAAGAAGAGTACAAGTATTTTAAATCGTGGAAAAATCAGTTGCTGCGCGAAATCGCTCCGCACATGCCGGGGGCAAAGCCGCTTGAAATGGCGAAAGCCTGTAGGCCGGCGATTACTGCGGCCGAGGTCTCCGAGACGCTGGATTTTTTACTGCGTGCAAAGCTCTTGAAAAAAGACGCTAAGGGAAATTTTTTGCAGACCGAAAAAGCGGTTTCTATTGGCGATGTAGATGCGGTACCAATCGCGGTGCGCGATTTGCAACGCCAAATGGGTGAACTTGCGATTAAGTCGCTCAGTTTCCCGCAATCGGAGCGCGACATGTCGGGCCTTACCATGGGAATCACGCGTCGCTCTTACGAACGCATCAAGCAGGAACTTGCTGATTGTCGCCGCCGCATTATGGCAATTGTTACCGAAGATGACGATACGGAGCAAGTGTACCGATTGAACATGCAGTTGTTTCCGATAAGTGAGTGTTTAGAGCAAAAAGAAAAGGTTACGCCAAAAAAAGGAAGAGATCATGAAGAGTATAATCAAGAATAGTTCAGCTATTGCATTTGTTGGCGCGTTGGCTATGCTGGCCGCATGTTCCGATCCCGAAAACAAGAATATTTCGGGCGGTATTACAGAAGACAAGGGTATTGTCGCCAACCTGGATGTGGCGGGTGTTACGCAGAAGGGGCCGTTCGTGAAGGGCTCCGCGGTAACGGTGCAGGGAATTGACTGCGAGACGCTCAAGTTCACGGATGAAGTGTTCGAGGGCGAGGTCAAGAGCGACAAGGGCGACTTTACTGTCGAGGATATTACGCTCAAGTCCACGTGCGCGCTGTTCGAGGTGACGGGTGTCTACCGCAACGAAATTTCCGGAAATAAGTCTTCGGAAAAGTTGACGCTCCACGCACTGACCGATCTCAAGGACCGCAAGAATGTGAACATCAACGTGCTCACGGAATTGGAATACGAACGCCTGATGAACCTCGTGACCGAAAAGGACAAAAAGTTCGCGGAAGCGAAGGCGCAGGCCGAAGAGGAAGTGCTTGCGGCGTTCGACATCAAGGGCAGCTTCGAGGAGTTCGAAAACCTGAATATCTTCGAGTCGGGCGACGAGAATGCGGCTCTGCTTGCCGTGAGCGTGATGATGCAGGCTGAAACGGACGACGCGGGACTCGCGAATCGCCTCGACAAGTTCGCGGATTCATTTGCGGAAACTGGCAAGTGGAAAGATTCCGGCACGAAGAAAACGATTTCGGAATGGGCTATCGAGGTCACGGCGAACGGCGGGCTAGATTCCATCCGCAAGAACGTCGAAGGCTGGGGCCTCGGGGATGTCCCCGCATTCGAGAAGTTCATCGAAGCCTACGCGGACGGCGACAGCGTTGTTCTGAGCAGCAGTTCTTTCCGGTCGTCATCCTCGACACAGGTCGAGGATCTGTCGAGCAGTTCTGCAAAGGAGACGGGCAGTGAATATGATGCCGCTACAAATACGCTCAAGGACCTGCGCGACGGTCAGGTTTACAAGACCGTGAAAATCGGTAATCAGGTATGGATGGCGGAGAATTTGAACTACAAAACAGACAGTAGTTTCTGCTACAACGATTCCGCCGAATATTGTGCAAAGTATGGCCGTCTCTACACTTGGACTGCGGCGATGGATGCATGCCCTGATGGCTGGCGTCTGCCCGGCGAAACGGATTTCAAGAGTTTGGTCAAGGTCGTGGGTGGCGAAAAAGATGCTGGCACTAAACTGAAGTCTACCAGCGGCTGGAGTGACAAGGATGGTAAAAGTGGCAACGGCACTGACGCTTTCGGGTTCTCGGCGCTGCCTGCAGGCATGGGCAACGCAGGTATCTACGGTGGCGAGGGCTACACTACGTACTTCTGGGGTTCTACGGAGTGCGGTAGCGAAGGCGTTCCGGAGACCGGTGACGGCTGCGCGTCCACGATGAGCATGGACTATGACGATGTTGACGTGAGCTTGAAGTCATACGCCGCTAAGGACCTCTGGTTATCTGTCCGTTGCGTGAAGGGTAATGCTGCTGGCGCATCGTCATCCTCGACGGAGCCTGCCCTGAGCTCAGCCGGAGAGATTGAGGATCTGTCCGGTAGCAGTTCCTCCAGCGATAATACGACAAGCTCGTGCGCTGGGGTTGAATCTTCGAGTTCGGCAACTAGTTCTTCTGCGAGTGATTTGGTTAGTAGCGGTGAAGAATCCAGTAGTAGTGTTGGTGAATTTGACTGGAGCATTCCAAAGGAAGCGTACTTGAATCCGGACATTAGTTATGGCGAGATTACTGATGCTCGTGACGGACAGGTGTATAAGACTGTGAAAATCGGTAATCAGACATGGATGGCTGAGAATCTGAATTATGCTG